>JADZDM010000013.1 GCA_020851035.1 Gemmatimonadaceae bacterium
CTCCCGAGGAGGGACTCGAACCCCCGACCCGCTGATTAACAGTCAGCTGCTCTAACCACCTGAGCTACTCGGGATCACGTTCCTGCCACCTGCAAGCCCAGAAACCTACCAAACCCGGCACCGGAATCAACGGCTCCGAACAACTTCCAGCTCCGGCACGCTGCGCCCGCGGCGTCACGAACGGCTCCTGGCCCGACGCCCATCGACGCCCATCCGACGCCACCTGCCGCCAACCAGACCCGCCACCCAGCCCCCTCCGCCACCCCGCGTCACACCAGCCCCGGCAAGGCACTTTTTGCCGGTCCCGTCCGCAATGCGATGGCCTGATACAACACCTTCGCAGCAGACAGCAGACACGACCATTTCGCTTGATGTTTCAGTACCACACTCATCGCTGGATCTCTCACCACGAGAGACACTTTATACGCTCGAGACCGCTCTGCTGGAACAAATCGTGCACTGCCTTTCTCCGACGGAATTCGCTGGATTCTACGTTGACGCCGCTGTCACCCTCCCCGTCACGGAATCATGCGGTCCAGGTCGGGATACTCCCGATCGCTGCCGGACCACACCTTCCGCGCCTTCGCCGAGGATTTGCCCTGTGATCCCCACCCGCATCAGGTTGTCTGCCGTGCTGCTGGCCGCCGCTGCCGCCACCACCGCAGCCGGCGCCCAGACGTACTCGTTCTCGCGCACCGAGCTCGGACGCGTCGTCCCGGCCCGCTTCGCCACCACCACCCAGCAGCTGCTCGCGTCCGTCGACGTCGCGTCCAGCGCCACCGTGATCGCCGAGGAAGCCCCGGCCGTCACCCGCACCGACCTGCTCTCCGACATGCTCTCCGACGACATGCAGTCGCCGGCCGCTGCCGATGAGAAGGATGCGAAGGACGAGGAGAGCTTCTTCAGCTCCTCCATGGGTCGCGCCTCCCTGGTCGGCCTCGCCGGCCTCGCCGGCGCCAGCTACTTCGCACTCCGCCCGGACAACGCCGCCGCCAACGAGCTCTCGTACACGCTCGGCAAGGGCACCGACCCGGTCACCCAGGGCGCCCCGATCGGCGGCATCGCTGCCAACCTGCCCGCCCCGACGGCCCTCATCGTGAACCCGGAGCCGGGCACATTCGGCCTCCTGGCCCTCGGACTCGGCGTGGTGGGCTTCGCCGCCCGCCGCCGTCGCGTGAGCTGAACTGTCGAAGTTGCTTCACTGCTGGGACCTTGAAAGGCGGTCGCTCACGCGGCCGCCTTTTTTGCGTCCGGCACCCGGCTCACCCACCCGGGCCGCAACCCTCTTCACCACCCCGGCCTGAATGGCGACCGACCGCCCGCTGGCTCTCATCACAGGCGCCTCCAGCGGCATCGGCGCCGAGCTCGCCCTCTGCGCCGCCGCCGACGGCTACGACCTCGCCCTCGTCGCACGGCGCATCCCGGCGCTCACCGCCGTCGCCGCCCGCTGCGAACGCGCCCACGGCGTGAAGACCCACGTCATCGCCGCCGACCTCGGTGACCCCACCGCATCGCGCGTCCTCGCCGCCGAGCTCCGTGCCCGCCGCCTCGACGTGCACACGCTGGTCAACAACGCCGGACTCGGCGCCTCTGGCCAGGTGGCAGACCTCGCCCTCGACCGGCAGATGTCCATCATCCAGGTGAACATCGCCGCCCTCACCGAGCTCACCCGCCGGCTCCTGCCCGCGATGCTGGCCCGCGGCGACGGCGCCATCCTCAACGTCGCCAGCACCGCCGCCTTCCTCCCCGGGCCCGGGATGGCCGTCTACTACGCCAGCAAGGCCTACGTGCTGTCGTTCACCGACGCGCTGGGCGAGGAGCTGCGCGACAGCGGCGTGCGCGTGAGTGCACTCTGCCCGGGCCCCACCGCCACCGAGTTCGGTGACGTGTCGGGGATGTCGAAGGCGAAGATCATGACGCAGCAACAGCTGGTCATGCGCGCCGACGTGGTGGCGAAGCTGGGCTGGGACGGGCTGGTGCGCGGCGACCGTGTGGTGGTGGCCGGCCTGCGCAACCGCCTGCTGGTGCAGGCACTGCGCGCCGCGCCGCGGGCGATCGCCGCTAGGATCTCGGCGCGGCTGAACGCTTCCTGACCAGCTTCACGCGCTTGCCGTCCACGTAGCCGGGGAGCACGGTGCGCAGCCACACGCCGGTGTGGGACTCGTCGTGTTTCGCGAGCTGCTCCGGCGTGCCGACGGCCACCACCGTGCCGCCGCCATCGCCACCCTCGGGACCCATGTCGATCACCCAGTCGGCGAGCTTGATCACGTCCAGGTTGTGCTCGATCACCACCAGCGTGTGCCCCTGGTCCACGAGGCGCTGCAGCACCCGCGCCAGCTTGCGGATGTCCTCCAGGTGCAGACCGGTGGTGGGCTCGTCCATGATGTAGAGCTTGCGCCCCGCCACCTTCGACGACTGCGAGAGCTCGCGCGCGATCTTGATGCGCTGCGCCTCGCCACCACTCAGCGTGGTCGCCGGCTGGCCGAGTCGCAGGTAGCCCAGGCCCACCTGCTGCAGGTGCCAGAGCGCGGCCGCCAGCCGGTCCTCGCCGGGAAACACGCGCGTGGCCGCATCGACGGTCATCTCCAGCACGTCGGCGATGTTCTTGCCCCACACGCGCACCTCGAGCACGTCTGGCTTGAACCGCTTGCCGCTGCAGGTCTCGCACGGCACCAGCACGTCGGCCATGAACAGCATCTCCACTTCCACGTAGCCGGCCCCTTCGCACGCCTCGCAGCGGCCGCCAGCCATGTTGAAGCTGAACGTCGCCGGGGCATAGCCGCGTTGCCGCGACAGCGGCGTCTGCGAGAAGATGCGGCGGATCTCGTCCCACGCCTTCACGTACGTCACCGGGTTCGAGCGGGGGGAGCGCCCGATGGGTTCCTGGTCGATCAGGACCACGCTGTCGAAGTGCTCGGCGCCGGTGACGGTGTTCACGCCACCGACGATCTCGCCGAGGTGCTGCTTGGCCGAGTGCTCGCCGGTGAGCCGGGTCTCGAGCGTGCGGTACAACACGTCGTGCACCAGCGTGCTCTTGCCGCTGCCCGAGACCCCCGTGACGCAGACGAAGCAACCCACCGGGATCTTCACGCTCACGCCGCGCAGCGTGTGGGCGGTGACACCGGTCATGGAGAGCCAGCGCGGGCCGGCGGTGCGCCGCTCCTCGGGCAGCGGGATGCTCATCGCGCCGGTGAGGTACTGCCCCGTGAGCGGGCTCTTGTCGGCCTCGGACAACGGGCCGCTGAACACCACGCTGCCCCCCTTGTCGCCGCTGCCCGGTCCGATCTCCACCATCCAGTCGGCCATGCGCACGGCCTCGAGGTCGTGCTCCACGACGATCACCGTGTTGCCGGCATCGCGCAGCCGTCGCAGGAGGCCCAGCAGCCGGTCCATGTCGCGCGGATGCAGGCCGATGCTCGGTTCGTCCAGCACGTACAACGTGTCGACCAGTTGCGCACCGAGGGAGTTCGCGAGCGCGATGCGCTGGGCCTCGCCGCCCGAGAGCGTGCGCGCGGCACGGTCCATGGACAGGTACCCCAGCCCCACGTCGCGCAGGAAGCGCACCCGTGCCCGCACCTCGCGCAGCACCGCCTCGGCCACCGTCGTCTCGAACGGCGTCAGCGTGAGGCTGTCGGTCCAGGCGTGCAGCGCATCGACCGCCATCGCGCTCACGTCGGCGATGCTGAGCCCCTGGATGCGCACGTTGAGCGCGTCACGGGTGAGGCGGCTGCCGCCACAGGTGGCACAGGTCGTGGCGGCCTGGTATTGCCGCAGGAAGACGCGGATGTACTGCTTGTACCGCTTCTCCTCCAGCGCCTTCAGGAACGGGAAGATGCCCGTGTACCCCTTCGTCTTGCCGTGGAGCAGGAAGCGCCGCTGGTCGGCGGGGAGCGACTGCCACGGCGTGGTCCACGAGATGCCGTCGCGCTTCGCGATCTCGTACAGCTTGCGCCGCGGCTCCTCGTAACGGGGCATGGTCCAGGGATGGATCGCGCCGTCGCGCAGCGAGCGGTCCGGGTACGGCACGATCAGCGACTCGGTGTACTCGAGCGTGGCCCCGAAGCCGTTGCAGGTGGCGCACGCCCCGCGCGGGTTGTTGAAGCTGAAGAGCTGCGGCGACGGCGTCGGCGCCAGCGTGCCGTCGTCGGGGCAGGCGAAGCGCTCGGTGTAGGCCACGCGCGTGCGCGGGGCGTGCCCCGCCGGCAGCGAGACCGGCGCCGTGAAGAGCAGGGCACAGTCGCCGTCCCCTTCCACGAAGGCCGTGCTCACCGCGTCGGCCACGCGGCCGGCGACGGTGGCGTTCACCGTCAGCCGGTCCGTGACCACGTCGATCTGCTGCACGCCGGCGATGCTGCGTCCCGACGCGACCAGGTCATCCACGTGCACGATCTCGCCGTCCAGCGCCACGCGCACGAACCCCTTCACGCGCAGCGCCTCGGCCAGCGCGCCGGCGCCGAGGGCCGCGGCGTGGGTGAGCGGGAAGACGACCGCGAAGCGGGTGCCTTCCGGCAGTGTGCGCACGGCATCGGCGATGCCCTGCGGGGTGTCGGGGCGCAGCTCGCGCCCGCAGGTGCCGCAGAAAGTGTGGCCCACGCGCGCCCAGAGCAGCCGCAGGTAGTCGAAGATCTCGGTGGCGGTGCCGACCGTGGACCGTGACGAGCGGGTGGGATTCTTCTGCTCGATCGCGACCGCGGGCGAGAGGCCCTCGATGCGGTCCACGCGCGGCTTCTCCATCCGCTCCAGGAACTGGCGCGCGTACGCGGAGAGGCTCTCGACGTAGCGCCGCTGGCCCTCGGCATAGATCGTGTCGAAGGCCAGCGACGACTTGCCGGAGCCACTCGGGCCCGTGATGACCGTGATGGCCCGCCGCGGCAGGTCAAGGTCGATGCCCTTGAGGTTGTGCTGCCGGGCGCCGCGGATGGTGATGCTGTCAATCACGCGTGGAAGTTTAATGCCCTGCCACCCTCACGACACGGATGCGGACCGCGTAGCGTTAGGGCACCGATGACAGCACCCGCATTCCAGCAGGACGACGACGAGGTCCGCCCGGTCCTCGATCGCCGGCTCGTGCGCCGACTCCTCCACTACATCCGCCCGTACCTGCCGCTGGTGGCGGGTGCGGTGCTCCTGCTGGCGCTGGAGGGTGCGACGGCGGTGGTGGGCCCGTGGCTCACGCAGCGCGTGATCGACCACGCGATCCCGGCGCGTGACCTCGGCTTCATCCGCCTGGCCACCATCGCGCTCGCCGCCTCGCTGGCGGTGCAGTTCGCCTGCAGCTACGGCGAGACGATGCTCACCGGGCTGCTCGGCCAGCGCGTGATGCGCGACCTGCGCATGGAACTGTTCGGCCGGCTGCAGCAGTTGAGCATCAGCTTCTTCGACCGCAACCCGGCCGGCCGCCTGATCACGCGCGTGACCGCCGACGTGGAGTCGCTCAACGAGCTCTTCACCGCCGGCGTGGTGGCCGGCCTCGGCGACCTGTTCGCGCTGGCGGCGATGGCCGTGATGATGCTCGTCACCGACTGGCAGCTGGCGCTGGCGGCGTTTGCGGCCGTGCCCTTCGTGTGGCTGGTGAGCCGGCTCTTCCAGGCGAAGGTCCGCGTGGCCTACCGCGACATCCGCGGCAAGCTGGCGCGCATCAACGCCTTCGCGCAGGAGCGCATCACGGGTGTGCGCGTGGTGCAGCTCTTCAGCCGGGAGCCGGGTGAGGCACGCCGCTTCGATGCCCTGAACCGCGAGCACCTCGACGCCAACATCCGCTCGATCCGCTACTACGCCGCCTACTTCCCCGCGATCGAGATCCTCACCACCGTCGCGCTCGCGAGCCTCATCGTCGCGGCCACCAACCGCGTCAACGCCGGCGTGCTGACGGTGGGCACGGTGGCCGCGTTCCTGCAGCTCGTGCGCCGCTTCTTCCAGCCGCTGCAGGACCTGAGCGACAAGTTCAACACCCTGCAGCAGGCGATGGCGGCGTCCGAGCGCATCTTCACGCTCCTGGACACCACCGCCACCGTGCCTGACGTGGCCGGCGTGGCGTCGCCCGACGTGCGCACGCACCGGGGCGTGACGGTCACGTTCGAGGATGTCTGGTTCGCGTACGACACGGCGCAGGGCGTGGCCGCCGACGATGCCGCCACCCACTGGGTGCTGCGCGGCGTGTCGTGCACGGTGCGGCCCGGCGAGACCCTCGCGCTCGTCGGGCACACCGGCGCCGGCAAGACGACCGTGGTGAGCCTGCTGCTGCGCTTCTACGACCCGCAGCGCGGCCGCATCCTGCTCGACGGGCAGGACATCCGCACCATGCCGCTGGACCAGCTCCGCTCGCGGATCGGCTACGTCCAGCAGGACATCTTCCTGTTCGCGGGTGACGTGGCGTCGAACATCCGGCTCTCGAGTGCCATCGACGACGCGGCCGTGCGCGCGGCGGCCGTGCAGGTGGGCGCCGACCGGGTCATCGCGCGGCTGCCGCATGGCTATGCCCAGCGCCTGGGCGAACGGGGCGCCACACTCTCGGTGGGCGAACGGCAGCTCCTGAGCTTCGCCCGCGCCCTGGCCAGTGACCCCGACCTGCTCCTGCTGGACGAGGCCACCAGCGCCGTGGACAGCGAGCGGGAGGCCGAGATCCAGGGCGCGCTGCGGACGCTGATGCAGGGTCGGACGACCATCGCGGTGGCGCACCGCCTGAGCACCATCGTGGACGCGGACGAGATCCTGGTCATGCATCACGGCGTGGTGGCGGAGCGGGGAACGCATGCCGCGCTGCTGGCCTCTCGAGGGCTCTACAACCGGCTCTGGCAGCTCCAGGTGGGCGAGCCCGCCCCGGCCCCGGAAATCGCGCAGCCAGACCCGTCAATAGCGCTTGCCGGGCCCATCGACCGGGCCTAGCTTCACCCGACCGGATGTCCCCTTCACACCCCTTCGTTCCCCGCCAGGCGCGCGTCCGCGCACCCCGGGGCTGGCTCAGGATTCGATGCTCCCTGCCGCGGTGACATGCAGCTGATTCACGCCGCGAACACGCACGTGGGGATGGTCCGGACCGGGAACGAAGACGCCTATCTCGCGGAAGCGACTCCCGATCGCGGCATCTACATCGTCGCCGACGGCATGGGCGGCCACGCGGCGGGTGAGGTGGCCAGCGCGATGGCGGTCGACATCATGAGTGCGGCCCTCCGCGCGTCGCGCATGCCGGTGCTCGCACTGCGCACGGTGGCCGCGTCGGCGGTGCTGGATGCCAACCGCACGATCTTCAACCGCACCATCGAGGAGCCCGACAAGCACGGCATGGGCACCACCCTCACCACGATGGTGGTGGGCGACGGGCGCTACATGATCGCGCACGTCGGCGACAGCCGCGTCTACCGCGTGCGCCACGGGGAGCTGGAGCAGATCACCGTCGATCACTCCTACGTGCAGGAACAGGTCGACGCCGGCTACCTCACGCCGGAACAGGCACGCTACCACCCGTTCAGCAACGTCATCACGCGCTGCGTGGGCGTGGCCACCGACGTCGAGCCGACGATCTACGAGGGCGAGCTGGAGGACGGCGACCTGTACCTCCTCGCCACCGACGGCCTCACCGGCATGGTCGAGGACAAGAACCTCCTGAAGATCCTCACCGCCCGCAAGTCGCCGGGGCCGATGGTGGACGCCCTGCTGTGGGATGCGAACCGCGCCGGCGGCGTGGACAACATCACCGCGGTCGTGGTGCAGATCGCCACCGCCCGCTGAGCTGATGCCGACGGATCCGGAGCCGCAGCCCGCGGCGATGCCGGAGCCCCGTGTCGGCGAGCTGGCGGAGCTCTACCTGGGCAACATCCTGTTCGCACTGGAGCGCACCGCGCTGGCGCTGGATGCCGAGGCGAAGCCGGAAGACGCCGCGTTCTACCGGGGGCTGGGCCGCGCGCTGGCCGACGCGCACGGTCGCGGCAAGGGCGCGCGCGCTACCTGAACGGCGTGGTCGTGCCGGTCGCGCGCCGCGTGGTGTCGCCGGCCGCGGGGCGCAGCGAGTCCGCCGCCGTGTCGGCCAGGGCACCGGCGCGCCGGATGGAGTCGCCGGCTGCCGCCCCGGCCACGCTCCCGGAGTCCACCCCGCGACGCCCTTTTTCGGCGATGCCGGCGACGTACTCCGAGTTCTGGATCGGTTCGCGCCCCACGAAGATGCCGTCGGTGAAGCGGTAGCCCTGTTCGGTGTGGGCGATGGCGCCGCGGATCACGTACTCGCCGCTCCAGTTCCGGTACCACCGCGTGAGCACGAACCGTCCCTCCACCGGCTGGGCGGGGGCGGGACAGGGTGCGACGCCCTCCACGATCGCGGCCCGCTCCGCCGGCAGGAGCGAATCACGCCAGGTGGGCATGCCGTCCATGAAGCGCGTCACCGAGCAGGCGTCGAGCGGCAGCGTGTCTCGCGAGATGGCACGGGCGCGAACGAGCTCCCGCAGGTAGCCCACCCGTTCGGTGGGCGTCGCGGTGAAGACGCGGTCGCAGGCCGACAGGCCGAGCGTGGCGGTGGCGAGGACGACGATCCGGGCGACAGCGAAGGACATGACTCAGGTCAGGAGCGGTCGGCCCTCTGCCAGCGCCATCCGCAACGTCGCGGCATCAGCGGTGACCAGTGTCCAGAGCCGGGACACGTCAACAGGCACACGGCGTGCCGCGAACACCCGCAGCCAGCGCGCGGAGTGGTAGAGCTGCTGGCTCAGCGCGGGGAGGTTCAGCGCGCCGGCCAGCCCGCCGCTGGTGAGGTGTTCCACCGCGCCGCCGTGCCGCATGACCGGCAGGTCGACCCCCAGCATCTGCGTCTTGGCAGGATAATCGAGCAGCAGCTCTCCGGCACCGAGTCCCAGTTCCCGGGCGAGCTGGTCCTCCACGGCGACCGCGAGCGTCCGGTCGGTGGCGATCCACTCGCCTGCCTCCGTGCCAAGCTCGGCCGCAGACCACTGGGCCAACCGCTTGTAGAGGCGCCGTTCGCGCAGGGCCAGCAGGAGCGGGGGCATCTCGGGCAGCAGCGCGTGCAGCAGCCCCTCGTCGGTCCAGTCGGCGAGACCGTCCAGGGGCAGGGCGCCGGTGGTGAGCGCATCGTCCACCAGCCGCTTGTACATGGCGGTGGCGCTGCGCACGGCGTGGTGCCAGTAGATGTTGCGGTACATCTGGTACTTGGCGAACAGCAGCGACTCGAGCGCGCTCAGCCCCTTCTCCATGATCCCCACCCCGCGCCGTCCGGTGGTGGGATCGGGAAGAATCACCACACTGTCGAGCAGCCGGTCCACGTCCACCTGGCCGTAGGGCACGCCGCACATCATCGCGTCGCGGCGGAGGTAGTCGATCTTGTCGAGGTCGATGGAGCCCGAGACGAGTCCCTGCAGCGGCCCGCTGTCGGTGCCGTGCATCATGGCGAGCACGCGCTCCGGTGCGTCGGTGCCAAGTGACGTGGTGAGGATCGAGGCGACGGCGCCGCCGGTGATGCGCGGCGCGGCAGCGCTCTCGTGGTTCAGCGCACCGATCTCCTCCAGCGCGTGGCTGAACGGGTAGTGCCCCACGTCGTGCAGGAGCATGGCCGAGGTGGTGAGGTCGCGCTCGCGCTGCGACACCTCACCCAGCGCCCCGCGCTCGTCGAGCAGCGCGATGGTGCGGCGCGCCATGTGGTGGGCACCGAGTGCGTGCTCGAACCGCGAGTGGGTCGCGCCGGGATAGACCAGGAACGCATAGCCGAGCTGGCGCACGTAGCGCAGGCGCTGCATCGCCGGTGTGTCCACCAGTGCGAGCGCGAGCGAGTCGAGTCGGATGTTGTTCCAGAGCGGGTCGCGGATGACTTTCACGGGAGGTGGCCGTGGGATGTGACACGAGGGCGCCCGGATGCCGGACGCCCTCGCCAGGGGGAACGCGCGGGACGACGGATGCGGTCAGCCCTTCGGGCCGGCACCGGCGATCGCGGGCAGCACCTGCGCGCCGAATCGCGCGAAGTTCTCGCGGAACATGCCAGCCAGCTTCACCGCCTGCGCGTCGTATGCCGCGCCATCCGGCCATGTGCCGCGCGCATCCAGCACGGCGGAGGGCACGTCGGGCACCGCCACCGGCACCGACAGGCCGAAGATCGGGTCCACGGTCACGGCGGCGTCATCCAGCGTGCCGGCCAGTGCGGCGCGGATCATCGCGCGCGTGTGGGCCAGCTTCATGCGCGAGCCGGTGCCGTAGGCGCCGCCGCTCCAGCCCGTGTTCACGAGCCAGACCTTCGCGTCGTGCTGGCGCAGCAGGTCACCCAGCATCTCGGCATACCGCGTGGGGTGCCACACCATGAACACGGCGCCGAAGCAGGCGCTGAACGTGGCCTGCGGCTCGTTCACGCCCGTCTCGGTGCCGGCCACCTTCGCCGTGTAGCCCGAGAGGAAGTAGTACATCGCCTGCTCGGGCGTGAGCCGCGCGATCGGCGGCAGCACCCCGAAGGCATCGGCGGTGAGGAAGATCACGTGCTTCGGGTGCCCGCCGCGGCCGCTTGGCACGTGGTTGTGGATGTAGTGCAGCGGGTACGACGCACGGGTGTTCTCGGTGATGCTCTGGTCCGCGAACTGCACGCGACGCTGGTCGTCGAGCACGACGTTCTCCAGCACCGTGCCGAACATCTGGGTGGTGCCGTAGATGTCCGGCTCCTGCTCGGCGCTGAGGTTGATCGCCTTGGCGTAGCAGCCCCCCTCGAAGTTGAACACGCCGTCGCCGGCCCAGCCATGCTCGTCGTCGCCGATCAGCGCGCGGTCCGGGTCGGCGGAGAGCGTGGTCTTGCCGGTGCCCGAGAGCCCGAAGAAGAGCGCGGTGTCGCCGGCCGACCCGATGTTCGCCGAGCAGTGCATCGGCAGCACGCCCTGCGTCGGCATCAGGTAGTTCATGATCGAGAACATCGCCTTCTTCAGCTCACCGGCATACCGCGTGCCGCCGATCAGGATCATCCGTCGCGCGATGTGCACCACGATGAAGGTGCCGGTGCGCGTGCCGTGCTTGGCCGGGTTGGCCTGGTACTCCGGCGCATGCAGCACGCTGAAGTTCGGCGCGAACTGCGCCAGCTCGTGCAGCTCCGGGCGGATGAACATGTTGCGCACGAAGTGCGCGTGCCACGCATTCGGCGTGACGTAGCGCACGCTGAGGCGATGCCCCGGATGCGCGCCGCAGTACAGGTCCTGCACGAACAGCTCGCCCTGCGCGTTCAGGGAGTCGCGCACGTCGGTGAGCAGGACGTCGAAGTGGGCCTCGTCGATGGGCTGGTTGACCGCGCCCCAGTCCACGTTCGCCTCCGACGTGGACTCGCGGACGATGAACTTGTCCTTCGGCGAGCGGCCGGTGTGCGGGCTGGTGACGGCGACGAACGGGCCCATGTCGGCCAGCCGGCCCTCGTCGCGGCGCACCGCCGCCTGCACGAGTTCGGGGACGACGAGGTTCCAGTGCAAGGAGCCGGTCGGGGCAAGGCCCTGCTCAGCCAGCCCGTGGGCGCTCGAGCGGGGCAGCGGCTCAGTCTGCGTGGCCATATGGCAGAAAAGGTGTGAGGGAACGCGAACCCACCGGGTGGCCCCTTCGGGCGCACAGGCGGGGTCAGCGGATGGGGGCAAAACTAACGGAACCGCCCCGGCCGCGGTGTGCGACGCGGGCACGTCGCTCCTCCAAGGACGCACCAGTGGCCGGCAAAGTCTGTCAGGCATTGCGCCGCACCACTTCGGAGTGATACTGTTAAATCAATACCGATCACCACGCGAACGCATCACCACCGCCGGTGACCTCCTCCCCGACGGACCGACCCGCCTGACGATCCCATGCCCGCCAGCCGCCTCGCCGCCGCCGCCCTCACCGTCGCCACGCTCCTCCTGGCCACGCGGGCGCAGGCCGCCCCAGTCTTCACCCCGCCCATCCGCGGCGTCGTCGTCGACTCCTCGGGCGCGCCGCTCCACGGCGCCCAGGTCGTGGCCACCGAGTTGCAGCGCACCGTCGTCACGGACCCCGACGGCCGATTCACCTTCCTCGGCGCACCGGTCGGTGTCGTCCACCTCACCATCGTGCACGTCGGACACGTGCCGGCGCACGAACTGGTCACCGTGCCGGCCAGCGGCGACATCCCGCCGCTCCGCATCGTCATGCGCGCCACCGTACTCCGCCTCATCGGCGTCCAGATCACGGCCTCGCCCACCGGCTCCGACCCGCTCAGCGTGACGCAGTCCACCGTACAGGTGAGTGGCAAGGAACTGCAGCGCCAGCTCGGTCCCACGATCGCGCAGACCCTCGCCAGCGAACCGGGCATCGCCATGCGTTTCAACGGACCGATGGCGAACGTCCCGGTCATCCGCGGCCTCACCGGGGAGCGGATTCTCACCCTGCAGGATGGTGAGCGCGTCGCCGACCTGGCGTCGGCGGCCCCCGACCACGCCTTCATCGCGGATCCCGCCTCGGCCGAGCGCATCGAAGTGATCCGCGGCCCCGCCTCGCTGCTGTACGGCAATGCGGCAATTGGCGGTGTGGTGAACGTCATTTCCTCCGACATCCCGACGTCGGTGCCGTCGCACCTGAGCGGGTTCGTGAACACGCAGACGGAGTCTGTCACCCCCGGTGGTGTGAGCAGCGCCGCCGTGAACATCCCGCTCAGCACGCGCTTCGCCGCCACCCTGCGCGGCACCGTGCGCCGCCAGGGCTCGTACCACGTGGGTGAGGGCGGCACGCAGGCGAACACCGATGCCCGCTCGTGGAACGGCACCGCCGGTCTCGGCTTCGTGGGCACCTCGGTCTCGGCCGGCGTCGTGTACCGCCAGAGCGACTTCAACTACGGCATCCCGTTCGAGCCCGGCGGCGAGCAGGTGCGCATCGACGGCGTGCGCCGCGGGCTGCAGGCTCGCGCCGGCATCACCACCGGTGCGAAGGCACTCAGCTACCTGCGCCTGGACGGCACGGCGCAGTGGTACTCGCACGACGAGGTCGCGGTGGAGGACGGCGCCATCGGCACCAGCTTCCGCCTCACGGCACAGACGGCGTCGGCGACCGGCAAGACGCAGCTCGGCCCGCTCAGCGGCTCCGTCGGCGCGCAGCTCTTCCGTCGCCAGTACGAGCCGCTCGGCGACGAGGCCTTCACGCCGGCCGCCGACAACAGCAATATCGCCGCGTACATCTACCAGGAGCTGCCGCTGGCCCGCGGGCGCAGCGAGGACCGGACGCCGCGCCTGCAGTTCGGCGGCCGCTACGATGCGCTGTCGGTGGAGGCGCGTGCCGGCACCGACCCGCGCTTCAGCGTGGCGCGCTCGCGCTCCTTCCGCAATGCCAGTGGCTCGCTGGGCGTGTCGCTGCCGCTGGTGCCGCACGTGACGCTCAGCGGCAGCCTGGCCCGCGCCTTCCGCGCGCCGACGGTGGAGGAGTTGTACGCGAACGGCTTCCACGTGGCGGTGGGCACCTTCGACATCGGGGATCCCGACCTGAAGGTCGAGACGAGCACGGGACTCGACCTCGTGCTGCGCGCCCAGCGCAGCCGCGGGTTCGTGCAGCTCTCGGCGTACCGCAACCGCATCGACGGCTACATCCTGCCGATCGCGTCGGGTGTCACCGAGGTGGATGGTGACACGGTGCCGCTGGTGCGCATCGGGCAGCGCGACGCCACGCTGTCGGGGTTCGAGTTCTCGGGCGAGGCACAGGTGCTGCGCCGGGTGGTGCTCGGCGGCCTGGCCGACGTGGTGCGCGGGCGCGGGCCGTCGGGCACGAACCTGCCGTTCATTCCCGCCGCGCGGCTGGGTGGCTCGCTGCGCTATGACACGGGGCGGTGGAGCGTGGGCAGCGAGGTGCGCCGCGTCTTCCGCCAGACGCGGGTGGCCGCCGACAACCTCACCGACGTGCCGACGGACTCGTACACGCTGCTCAACCTGGACGCGAGCCTGAACCACGCATCACGCCACCTGATGCACGCGCTGACGCTCCGCGTGGAGAACCTGCTGGATGCGCGCTACGCCGACGCGACCTCGCGGATCAAGTCCTTCACGTTCAATCCCGGTCGGAACGTCTCGCTCGTCTATCGCATCGCGCTCTGAGGCGCGGCACGCCATCAGGCGTCCAGGTAGCCGAGCAGGCGGTTCAGCATCAGCCGGTCGGTGCGCGTCGCATCGTCGAGCTTCGGCGTCTCGAGGATGCGCACCGTGTGTGCGAACCGCGGATCGGTCATGATCCGGCGGAACGGGCCCTCGCCCAGCGATCCCTCGGCGATCAGCTCGTGGCGGTCGCGGTGGCTGCCGAACGGTGTCTTGGAGTC
This sequence comes from Gemmatimonadaceae bacterium, assembly GCA_020851035.1. Taxonomy (NCBI): domain Bacteria; kingdom Pseudomonadati; phylum Gemmatimonadota; class Gemmatimonadia; order Gemmatimonadales; family Gemmatimonadaceae; species Gemmatimonadaceae bacterium. The sequence goes on from JADZDM010000013.1 coordinate 14,258, forward strand.
GTTCAGGTGCCACACGCGCAGGCGGTCGAGCCCGAGGATGCGGTCGAAGGTGTCGATCACGCGGTCGAAGTCGTGCAGCAGGTCGTAACCGGCGGAGAAGACGTGGCAGGTGTCCACGCACACGCCCACACGCTCGCGCAGGGCCGGGGGCAGGGCATCGATCAGCGCGGCCAGTTCCTCGAAGGTGCGTCCGAGCGCGGTGCCGGTGCCGGCCGTGGTCTCGAGGCAGAGCACCGTCGACCCCTGCTCCGCGGTGAGCGCCGTGGCGATGGCCGCGGCGTTGCGGGCGATGCCGGCCTCGCGGTCGTCGATGAAGTTGCCGGGATGGCTCACCAGGTAGTCGATGCCGAGCGCGTGACAGCGGCGCAGCTCCAGCGCGAAGCTCTCCAGTGAGCGTGCGCGCAGGGCATCATCGGGTGAGGCGAGGTTGATCAGGTAGCTGTCGTGCGACACGGTCACCGGCGAGCCGGCAGCGGTGAGCGCCTCGCGGAACAGGGCGGCTTCCGTCGCGTCGATCTCGCGTTCCTTCCACTGGTTCGGCGTCTTGGTGAAGAGCTGCAGCGCGGTGGCCCCGATCTCCGCCGCGCGCGGCGGCGCGGCGAACGACCCGCCCTGCGAACTCACGTGCGTGCCGATGCGCAGGCCGGCCGGCACCTGTGGCATCGGCGGCAGGGCGCTGCTGTCGGCGCCGCGTGCGGCCGGCACGAGCGGATTCGCTGGTCGTTTCGCCGCTGGCTTGTTCGCGGCTGGCTTCTTTGCGGCTGGCTTCTTCGCGGCTGGCTTCTTCGCGGCTGACTTCTTCGCGGTCGTCTTCTTCGCCGCGGGCGCCTTCCGAGCTGCCATCATGTCGTCACCGGTTGCGCAGCCAGTCGAGGGGGTCCACCGCCGCGCCGCGTGAGCGCCGGATCTCGAAGTGGAGGTGTGGAGGCATGTCGGGGTCCGCGACGCCCACGCTGCCGATCGTCTGGCCCTTCGTCACGCGGCCGCCCTTCTGCACGCTCGCCGATGCGAGTGAGCCGTACACGGAGTAGTCGCCGGCGCCGTGCTGCACGATGACCGTCAGGCCGTAGGTGCCGATGTTCTCCGACACCACCACCTCACCGCCGGCGATGGCTTTCACCGGGGTGCCGCGGGCCGTCTGGATGCCGATGCCGTTCCAGCGCAGGGTGGTGTTCTCGGGGGTGACGGTGCGGCCGAAGCGATAGAGGATCGTGCCATCCACGGGCCAGTCCAGCCGCCCGAAGTCGGCGGTGCGGATGGTGCTGGCGGCGGGTGCGGCCGTGCGTGCCGGAGCCGGCGTACGGCCGGCGACGCTCGGTGCGGGGGTGTTGGCCGCGGCGGCGGCTGCGGCCTCGCTGCGGCGGCGGAGGTCCTCGAGGTTCGCGATCACGCCGCGCAGGCGCCCCTCGGAGCGCTCGATCTCGGCCAGCCGGCTGCGGACCACCTGCGTCTGCTGCTGGGCCACCGAGAGGCTGCGCCCGCGCTGTGCCTCGAGTGTGCGCAGGCGGTCCTCCTCCTGTGCCTTCTCCTGCTTGCTGCGCTCGATCTCCTCCTGCAGTCGCACCATCTGCGTGCGCTGCTGGGCGATCTGGTCGCGCAGACGCTCCACACTGCCCACCAGCGCCCGGTCGCGCAGGGTGAGCGCATGCAGCGTCTTGTAGCGGGCCACCAGGCCACCGAAGCTCTCGGCGGACAGCAGCACCTCCAGGTTGTAGAGCGGGCCCCGCTTGTACACGTCACGCAGCCGCCGCTGGAGCACGGCGCGCTTGGTGGTGAGCTCGTCCTCGGCGGTGGCGAGGTTGGTGGTGGCGTCCATCACCTCGTCCTCGATGCCGGTGAGCTGCGTGTCCAGCGCGCGCACGGCACGCGCGGTGGCGTCGGCCTGCGCGGCGATGTTGCGCTTCTCCTCGGCGAGGTCGTGCACGGTGCCCTGCAACTGCTGCATGCGGCGCTGCAGGTCGGCGCGCTCGCGGCGGATGCGATCCAGCTCCGCGCGCTGCGCCGCGATGCGCTGCGACGACGGGGCGGCCTGCGCGCGCAGCGGTGCCGGCACGGCGCCGCCCGCCAGCATGAGCGCGGCCAGCAGGCCAACTGCCGCCGGCAGGCGCGGCACGTGGCGCCGCTGCAGGTGCCCGGTGCCCCTCACACCCGCTTGAGCTGGCGACCCACCGACACGGCGCTGCCGAGCAGCCCGATCACGGCGCCGGCCACGACCCCGCCCACCAGCACCGGCGTCGGGAAGAACTCGAACGCGAACACGGTGGCCGTCAGTGCGGCGCGCGTGACCCACATCAGTGTCACCGCCAGGATCCCGCCGATGAGTCCCTTCAGCAGGCCGTCGATCAGGAATGGCGCGCGGATGAAGCCGTCGGTGGCACCGACCATGCGCATGATCCCGATCTCGCGTGCACGGGCGAGCACCGAGGTCCGGATGGTGCTGCCGATGATGATCATCGCGGCGAATGCGAACGCCACGCCGAGGATGATCCCCGCCGCCGTGGCGGCGCGCCGCACGCTGTAGAACTTCTGGACCCACTCCTCCCCGTAGCGCACGTCATCCACGAACGGGTAGCCGGTGAGGCGCCTCGCGACTGCCTTCACCTGGTCGGGATCCCGCATGCCGGGCTTGAGCCGCACCTCGAGCGAGGCGGGCAGGAACTCGGGCTCGAACACATCCTTGAACTCCGCCATCTCCACGCGCGCCTTCTTCAGTGCGTCGTCGGGCGACACGTAGGTGACCCTCGCCACCTCGGGGAAGGCGCGGATGTCGCCGACGGCGGCCGCGATGGCGTCGGTCTCGGTACCCTCGGTCACGTAGGCGCGGATCTCCACCCGCTCCTCCAGCCGCTCCAGCGCCAGGCGCGTGTTGTACGCCACCAGCCCGAACAGGCCGAAGGCGAAGAGGGAGAAGGCGATCGTGAAGATGCTCAGCATCCCCAGGCCGGGGGCGCGCCGGAATGCCGTCCAGACTTCGCGCAGGGCAAGGCGCATCAGTGCTCCCGTTCCGGCAGCGGCGCTTCGGCCGAGTCGTAGACCAGTGCGCCCTTGTTCAGCTCCAGCGAGCGGAAGCCGCTGTTGCGCACCAGGTCCAGGTCGTGCGTGGCCATGATCACCGCCGTGCCGCTGGCGTTGATCTCACGCAGCAGCTGGAAGACGGCGCGGCTGGCGCGGTCGTCGAGGTTGCCGGTGGGCTCGTCCGCGAGCAGGACGAACGGGTCGTTCACCAGCGCCCGCGCGATCGCCACCCGCTGCTGCTCGCCGCCCGAGAGTTCGGAGGGCATGGCCTGCATCTTCGAGGCGAGGCCCACGCGCTCCAGCACCTTCTGCACGCGCGCCGGGATCGCCCGGGCCTGCGTGCCGGTCACCTCCAGCGCGAAGGCCACGTTGTCCCACGCCGTGCGGTCCTCCAGCAGGCGGAAGTTCTGGAACACGATGCCGAGCTTGCGGCGCAGCTGCGAGATCTCGGTGCGCTTGGCACTCATCGAGCTCACGCCGCTCACCCGCACCTCGCCGGCCGTCGGCATCTCGTCCAGGTAGCACAGCCTGAGGATGGTGCTCTTGCCGGCACCGCTCGGCCCGGTGAGGAACACGAACTCGCCGCGGGTGGCGGTGAAGCTGACCTTCTGCAGGCCGCCGCTGCCGCGCTGCCACGACTTCGTGACGCTCGTGAACTTGATGATCGGCTGGCCGCTGCTCATGCCAGGGCCTGGCTGAAGTCGGCGATGATGTCGCGCACGTCCTCGATGCCCACGCTCACGCGCAGGAAGCCGTCGGGGATCCCGAGTGCGGCGCGGGCCTCGGGGGTCATGCTCGCGTGCGACGTGAAGCGCGGCTCGCAGATGAGCGTGTCCACGCCGCCGAGCGAGGTGGCGTGCAGCACCAGTTGGAGCTTCGCCACCATCCGATCGGCGGCAGCGGCGCCGCCCTCCAGTTCCAAGGCGAGCATGCCCCCGAAGCCGTCCATCGTCGCGGTTGCGAGCTCGTGGTCGGGGTGCGACGGCAGGCCGGGGTAGTGCACCCGTGCGATGCCCGGGTGCGCCTCGCACCACTCGGCCAGCGCCTGGGCGTTCGCGTTCGCCCGCTCCACTCGCACCTGCAGCGTCTTCAGGCCCCGTTCCAGCAGCCAGCACGCGAACGGGTCGGCCGCCTGGCCCCAGATCATCATCTTCTGGGTGACTTCGTCGATGAACGCGCGGGAGCCGAACACCGCCCCGCCGAGCATGTCGTGATGTCCGTTCAGGTACTTGGTGGTCGACGCGATCACGATGTCGGCGCCGTGTTCCAGCGGGCGCAGGTTCACCGGGCTGGCGAAGGTGGAGTCCACCACCAGCGCGATGCCCGTCTCGCGCGTGAGCTGGCTGAGCGGCCGGAGGTCGGTCACGCGGCAGGTGGGATTCACCGGGGTCTCGATGAAGATCCCGCGCGTGTTCGGCTGCAGGTGCCGGCGCCAGCCGCGCGCGTCGAGCGGGTCGACGAACGTGACCTCGATGCCGAGCTTGGGCAGCTCCTCGGTGAAGAGGCGGAAGGTGCCGCCGTAGATCCAGGCGCTGCTGAGCAGGTGGTCGCCGGGGCGCAGCAGCGCCAGCATCGCGCACGACGTGGCGCCCATGCCGCTGGCCAGGCAGACCGCCGCCTCGGCACCCTCCAGCGAGGCGAGGCGCTTCTGCACCAGCGTGAGCGTCGGTGTGTTGGCGTAGCGCGTGTAGAGCGGCACCGACGGCGCGCCGCGCGGCTGCTCGAAGTTCACGCCCTGCACCAGCGGCGTGGCAACCGGGCCCAGCCCGTCGCTGACGCGACCGAAGTGCACCGCACGCGTCGCGAAGTGCATCGGGATGTCGGTCGGGTCGTCGCTCATCGGGTCGTCATCCCAGCAGTTCGGTGCGGGCCGGCGCCGGGCCGCGATCCATGTCCGGCTTCACGAGCTTGATCACGTCGCTCACCATCAGCCCCGCGATGTCGCGCACCACCACGCCACCCCGCGGCACCTCGTCATCGATGATCACCGGCGCCAGTTCCTTGCGACGCGGCCCGTGGATGAAGACGAGCTCGCCGTCGGTGACCATGCGCAACGTGGCCTCCTCGCGGTTGAGGCTGATCGCCGGACCACGCTCCTCGTCTCCGCGGCGTGTTCCCACGAACCCCACCACCTGCAGCGGCGGATTGTAGAGATCGGTCTGGCGACGCATGCGACCCCCGGGTCAGTGATGGCGGAGCGGATGGAATCCCGCCGCCGTCTGGATCACCAGGCGGCGACGGGCCAGCGCCACCAGGCGCTCGTGCAGGTCGAGCCGCTGCTCACCGGCAAAGGAGGCAATCGCCTCCACGTCACCACCGCCGGACGCAAGGACCAGCTGCCAGACGGCGTGTTCTTCCGGCGCGGCGATGCCGACGAGCTGCATCGATCCGTCAGCCGCCTCGGCCACGAGTGCCAGGCCGTGCCGCTCGAGCACCGGCTCGAGGGCCTCGAGGTGCGCATCGGCCAGGCCACGGAACATGAAGTACGCCGGGAGCTGCGGCACATCCGAATGTGCCGGCAGGCCGGCACCCCACCGGAGCAGCAGCTGCGCGACGATCTCGTCGGCACAACTGAAGTCCAGCACGCCCACATGCGAGAAATCCAGCACGGCCAGTCGCTTCCCCGGCATCTCCTGCAGCATCGATTCCAGCTGGCCCCGCACCGCGCGGCCGGTGGCCCGCGTCACGAGGTTGCTGTAGAGGTCGCATTCGGCCCGCGTCAGCGCCATGCGCAGGTCCAGGGGCAGCGGAGTGAGCATCACGCGTCGGGGAAAGCCTGGGGGATGACGATCTGCATCTGCGCGCCGGGGAAGGGAGGAAGGTTCTTGACCAGCCGCGGATCCTCGTCCCCCTCGGGGAAGATGCCGATGCGTGCGGTGCCGCTGCGGACGGTGAACTTCGCCTGCCACTTGCCGACGTACCGGCGGATGCCGGCAATGCCCTGGCCGCGGCCGGGATCGTGGAACCGGCTGGTGGCGCGCAGCACCGCCGCCTCCAGCGCCGCACCGTCGTCCCAGCGGTCCCCCGCGCCCCGCGTCGGTTCCAGCGACTGCCGGAAGCCGAGGCCCGAGTCGCTCACGGCGATCACCACCACGCGCCGGCCCAGCCGCTTCTGCCAGTCGTAGGTCTGCACCGCCACCCAGCCCGGACCGCCGGCATGCTCGATGATGTTCTGGCAGCTCTCCGACAGCACCACCGAGAACCCGACCGCGCCGCTCGGCGGGAAGCCCAGCGTCTCCATGATCGCGGCCGAACGCTCCTGGATGTGGGCGACCACGTGCTGCACGTCCTCGGTCTGCGCGATCGGCGTGACCTCGAGGAAGAAGTTCGAGTCCCCGGTGCGCGCCTTCGGCACCGGTCGCGTGAACTCCGCCAGCTTCTCGGCGTGCCGGAAGAACCCGCTGCGGGCCCAGTAACTCGCCGTGTTCGGGTCCTCGGGCGGGATGAACTGCGGCCGCTCGGCCTGCGACTGGAACAGGGTCAGCAATCCCACCAGCCCGTACGGACTGGCCCACCGCGTATGCCGCGCGTCGACCAGTGGCTTCGTGCCGGGCTCCAGGTCGGCCAGCGCCTGCAGCAACGACTCGAACGACACATCGTCCAGCGACGGCGGCACGGTGAGGATGGTGGTCACGACGGGGCGAGTTCTCCGCGGAGGTAGTGCGCCAGTCCCGTGGCACCGCGGTGGCGCACGTTGCGCGCGGCGGCGCGGTGGGCCTGCCGCATGGCATCCGTGAAGGTAGTGCCTGCAAGCAAGTGCGAGAACTGCGTGGCGCCCCAGACGTCGCCGCACCCGGTGGGGTCGCCGGGGTCGGCGTCGAGCAGTTCGGGATCGATCGGCACCAGCGCCGTGCGCACCGCTGCGAAGGCCGACGCCGTCACGGGCGCGGCGATGTCGCGCAGGGTGGCGAAGCCGGGTGCCGCGAAGTAGACGGCGCCCTTCCGCCCCAGCGTGACGCAGAGCAGGTGCACGCCGCTGGCCAGCGCCGTGGCGGCCAGCGCCATCGGATCCGGCGCCATCAGCTCCATCTCGTCCTCGTTCACCTGCATCACGTCGGCGCAGCGGCACCAGGCGGCAGCGTCGGCCATCGGCTCGGGGATGCGCAGCCCGCTGGCGTCCACCCCCAGCAGCTTGGAGTGCAGGTCGCAGTAGATCGGGCCCGGGACGTGCGCGCGCAGCAGCTGCATCGTCTCCAGGTCCAGCTCCCAGCCGGCGATGAAGTTCACGTACAGCGCATCCAGGTCGGCCAGCAGCGGCCGGAGCCCCAGCCACGACCAGGGTGGCACGCCGCCGGTGAGCACCTCGGTGCGCCGCTCGTCGCTCACGTACCGCAGTTCCACCCGGTTGTTGGCCTGCGGCACCGCGATCAGCGCCGCGTCGGGGGCGGCCCGCTTCAGCGAGCGGACGAACTCGCTGGCCTTCTGGTGCAGGTCGGCGCCGACCTTGATCAGCGGGACGATCTCCCACTCTTCCGTGAGCGCGGCATCGAGCGCCGAGAGTGCGTAGGTGATGCCCCCCCACTCCTCCACCGGGGCGGTGCGGATGTCCCGCCCGTGGATCACGTCCCAGACGAAGGTGCCGATGACGCCAAGGCGCTTCCGCCGCGGCGCGGTCACGAGGTGAACGTGCCTTGCTGTGCCTTGAAGGCTGCGACGGCGCCCACCACGCCCGCGCTGCCCCCGAGCAGCCCCGGGACGATCTGGCAGGCGTCCACGGCGGGTGCGAACGCGCGCCGCCGCACCTCCGCCTTGAGCGGTGCGAACAGTGCCTCGCCGGCGTTCACGACCCCGCCCGCCAGCACCACCACCTCGGGATTGAGCACGTTGAGCAGCGCCCCGATGCCGGCGCCGAGGAAACGCGCCGTCTCGCGCACGACGTCCACCGCGATCGGGTCGCCGTCGTTGGCCGCGCGGTACACCATCTGCGCTGTGACCTTCTCGAGCTGCCGGTCGCACATCGTCATCAGGATGCCGTCGGTCTCGGAGGCCAGCGCCTCACGCGCGCGCTCGGCGATCGCGGTGCCCGACGCGTACGCCTCCAGGCACCCGTAGTTGCCGCAGCCGCAGCGGCGACCGGTGGAGTCGATCGTCATGTGGCCGATCTCGCCGGCCACGTCCGAGGCGCCGTGGTACAGCCGCCCGTCGATCACGATGCCGCCGCCGATGCCCGTCCCGATGGTGACACCGATCACGTTGCGGGCGCCCTTGGCGGCACCGGTCCACCATTCGCCGAGGGTGGCGCAGTTCGCGTCGTTGTCGAGCGTGGTGCGCAGGCCGACTGCCTGCTGGATGCGGTCACGCAGCGGGAACATCTTCCACCCCAGGTTGGGGGCGGTGATGATGATGCCCTGCTCGCGGTCCAGCGGCCCCGGGGCCCCGACGCCGATCCCGATGAAATCCTCACGCGAGGCGCCGGTCTCGGCGATCGTGACCGAGATCACGTCCTCGATCATCTGGTTCATCCGCTCGACCACCGAGTCCGCACCCTGCGCCGCGTAGGTCGGGAGCGACCGGAACGCGATCTCGCGCGAGCCGTCCTCGGGCATCGCGCCGACCACGATGTTGGTGCCACCGAGGTCGACTCCGATGATGTAGCGGGAACGCTGGGACATGGACGGCGTGTGCGGGAAGGGAATCAGGGACGGAGCAGGGACTGCAGCGTGTCGGCCACGCCGGATGCTGAAATCTCGCGCATGCACCGGAAATGACCACGGGGGCAGGCCTGCGGACCATGCGCCGAGCAGGGGCGGCACTCGAGGCCCGGCGGATGCTCGACCACCGCATGTCGCGGCGCCAGCGGCCCGAACCCGAACGCGGGCAGCGTGGGACCGTAGATGGTGAGCGTGGGGGTGCCCATCGCGCTGGCGAGGTGCTGCGGCAGCGAGTCGTTCGTCACCACCGCCACCGCGCGAGCGATCAGCGCCGCCGATGCCAGCAGCGACAGGTGCCCGGTGGCATCGAGCACGCGCCCGGGCGCGGCGATCGCGATGGACTGCGCCAGGTCCCGGTCGGCGGGACCGCCGGCCACCACGATGCCGTACGTCGGTGGCAGGTCATCGATCAGCGCGGCGAAGCCGGGCCAGCGCTTGGTGGCCCACACGCTGCCGGGCGCCAGCACGATGAACGGTGCCGCCCCGAAGGGCGCGCCGGCCAGCAGCCCCTCCACGCTGGCGCGGTCGGCCGCCGACGGCACCAGCGTCGGTGGCGGCGTGGTGAGGCGCTCGTCACCCGCGGCGAGCTGGAAGAGGCGCGTGGCATGGTGCCAGTCGCTGCGGTACGGCACGCGGTGCGTGTAGAGCAGCGCGCCGCCGGAGCGGTCGAAGCCGATGCGCTGCGGAATGCCGGCCATCCAGGCCAGTGCCGCGCTGCGCCACGAGCCCTGCGCCAGGTACGCGGCCGTGTACCGGCCGGTGCGCAGGGTGTTGGCGAGCACGCGCATCCCCCCCAGGCCGCGCTGCCCGCCGCGCTTGTCGTAGCGGATCACGCCGCGCACCGCCGGGTGCTGCTCGAGGAGTGCGCCGCCGGCGGGGGTCGTCACGACATCCACCGGGCCGCGCGCCGCGAGGTGCTGCAGCAGCGGCGTGGTGAGGACGACGTCGCCGAGGAACGACGTCTGGATCACGAGCGAGGCGGCGCGGGTGGCGTCGCCCACCCGTCAGTCCACCTGCAGCACGGCCAGGAAGGCTTCCTGCGGGATCTCCACCGCGCCCACCTGTTTCATGCGCTTCTTGCCTTCCTTCTGCTTCTCGAGGAGCTTGCGCTTGCGGCTGATGTCGCCGCCGTAGCACTTCGCGAGCACGTCCTTCCGGAGTGCCTTCACCGTGGTGCGCGCCACGATCTTCATGCCGATCGCCGCCTGGATCGCCACCTCGAAGAGCTGGCGCGGAATCAGGTCCTTCAGCTTCTCGGCGATCTTGCGGCCCTGCTCCTCGCTCTTGTCGCGATGGATGATCACGCTGAAGGCGTCGATCGGGTCGCCGTTGATCAGCATGTCCAGCTTGACGAGCTCACTCGGGCGGTACTCGAGCATCTCGTAGTCCAGGCTCGCGTAGCCGCGGCTGACGGACTTCAGCTTGTCGAAGAAGTCGAGGATGATCTCGCCGAGCGGGAACTCCCAGTCGAACTCGACGCGCTTGGTGTCGAGGTACGACATGTTCTTGTAGATCCCGCGGCGGTCGGTGCCGAGCGACATGATGGGGCCGATGTACTCCACCGGCGCCATGATGCGCGCCTTCACGAACGGCTCTTCCACGCGCTCGATGGTCGAGGCGTGCGGCATGCGCGACGGGTTCTCGATCAGTTCCATCGTGCCATCGGCGCGGTACACATGGTACTCCACGCTCGGCACGGTGGTGACGAGGTCGAGGTTGTACTCGCGCTCCAGGCGTTCCTGCACGATCTCCATGTGCAGCAGCCCGAGGAAGCCGCAGCGGAAGCCGAAGCCGAGCGCCGTGGAGGTCTCGGGGGCGTACTGCAGCGAGGCGTCGTTGAGCTTCATCTTCTCCAGCGCGTCACGCAGGTCCTCGTACTGCTGCGTGTCGGTGGGGTAGATGCCGGCGAAGACGAAGCTGCGGACCTCCTGGTAGCCGGGCAGGCCCTCGGGGGCGCGGTTGACCACGTCGAAGATGGTGTCGCCGGCGCGCGTCTCGCTCACGCTGCGCACGCTGGCCACCACGTAGCCCACCTCGCCGGCCTGCAGCTTGTCGGTCGGGACCTGGCGGAGCTGCAGCGAGCCCACCTCGGCCACTTCGTACTGATTGTCGCTGGCGCCGAAGGTGATCTTCATCCCCTTCCGGATCTCGCCGTCCACCACGCGGATGGACGGGATGGCACCGCGGTACTTGTCGTAGTAACTGTCGAAGATCAGGGCGCGGAGGGGGCCGGTGGGGTTGCCCTTCGGGGGCGGCACCCGCTTCACGATCTCCTCCAGCAGCTCGGGCACGCCGGTGCCTTCCTTGCCACTCACGCTCAGGACGTCTTCCGGCATGCAGCCGATCAGGTCCACCACTTCCTGGCGCCTGCGGTCGGGTTCGGCACCGGGGAGGTCGATCTTGTTCAGGACCGGGATGATCTCGAGGCCGGCGTCCATCGCCAGGAACAGGTTCGAGAGCGTCTGGGCCTGGATGCCCTGGCTGGCGTCCACCACCAGGATGGCGCCTTCGCAGGCGGCCAGCGACCGGGAGACTTCGTAGGTGAAGTCCACGTGGCCGGGGGTGTCGATCAGGTTCAGCTCGAACTCGTCGCCTGCCCGGGTGGTGTAGGTCATCCGGACGGCGTTCAGCTTGATCGTGATGCCGCGCTCGCGCTCCAGGTCCAGGGTGTCCAGCACCTGGCTCTTCATTTCGCGCTTCTGCAGCGTGCCGGTCATCTCGATCAGGCGGTCGGCGAGGGTCGACTTGCCGTGGTCGATGTGCGCGACGATGCAGAAGTTGCGGATCCGGTCGAGCGACGACATGCGGGCAGGGGCTGGAGCGAGTGGCGGCGGCGCCGCAATCCGGAAATGTAGCACGGCCGAGGCCGGGGGGGCGTCGGACCGCTGGTGCGGGCGGCCATTTCAGACGGGCGGGCAGGTGGCCCGGCTGCCGCCGGCGGGCACCGGGGTGTCGATGTCGGGGCGGGTACGATGCCGCGGGTAATACCATCGGGCAGATGCACCGCGATCTGCAGACCGAAGGCGGGTCTGGCGGCCCGGCGGTGCTCGAGGCGACGGAGCGGCTGCACTACTACGACGCCGCGGACCGGCTGGTGGCGGTGGATGCCCGCCTCGGCACGGCGCCCGGCAGCGGGAACTACCTGCACTTCCTGCTGACCTTCGACACGTACCGGTACGACGCGCTGGGACGCCGGGTGTGGGTCCGGTCGGAGCGGCGGTGTGCAGAGACCAGTCCGGGGGTGGTGCACCCGGGCGCGGACTTCTATGCCGATTGCCGGCTGGGTTTCGTGCACCGCACGGTCTGGGACGGGGTGCGCGAGCTGGCGGAGGTGCGGATGCCGGATGTCAGCGCGCACTGGGAGCGGGACAGTGTGCCGGCCGGGGTGGAACTGGGCCAGGTGTCGAACGGGAC
>JADZDM010000014.1 GCA_020851035.1 Gemmatimonadaceae bacterium
ATGGAGCCGCTCGTTGACCTGAGCGGAAACGAGCCTGACCCCGGCGCTGACAGTCGCGCAACTGCGGCTTCAATGGAGCCGCTCGTTGACCTGAGCGGAAACGAGCCTGACCCCGGCGCTGACAGTCGCGCAACTGCGGCTTCAATGGAGCCGCTCGTTGACCTGAGCGGAAACCTGAGCATCGAGTTCGGCATCAGCCAGCGCCTCCGCCAGCTTCAATGGAGCCGCTCGTTGACCTGAGCGGAAACCGGGCGCGCTCGCCAATGCGGCGAATGGGCCGATCACGCTTCAATGGAGCCGCTCGTTGACCTGAGCGGAAACGGGCGCCAAACGCGATCCTCACCGCCGAGGCGATGGTGCTTCAATGGAGCCGCTCGTTGACCTGAGCGGAAACGCGCGCGGCAGGAGGGGCGTCTCCTCACGGTGCAGCAGCTTCAATGGAGCCGCTCGTTGACCTGAGCGGAAACTGGCCCGACTGCCGCGCAGATCCTCGCGATCTACACGCTTCAATGGAGCCGCTCGTTGACCTGAGCGGAAACCGGCACCGGCATGGAAAACACCTACTTCTCGCTCACGCTTCAATGGAGCCGCTCGTTGACCTGAGCGGAAACGAATCGCAGTGGGATGAGCTGGGCACGCTGTGCGACGTGCTTCAATGGAGCCGCTCGTTGACCTGAGCGGAAACGCCACGAGGAGCGGGATGCCCTGATTCGAGCCGAAAGCTTCAATGGAGCCGCTCGTTGACCTGAGCGGAAACATCCTGGCCGAGCTGAAGCCGCGTGGCGATCGCGTCGGGCTTCAATGGAGCCGCTCGTTGACCTGAGCGGAAACGGTGCCCACGTCCGCCGGCAACCGGTGTGCGGTCGTGCTGCTTCAATGGAGCCGCTCGTTGACCTGAGCGGAAACCCTACATATCCCAAACTACTTCCCTGCAACAGCTTACAAGCGCCCCTGCGAGCGGGTACCCAGGAAGCCACCCAACGGAACCGCGCGCCGGGCGCCACGACCACACTACCGCCGCCAACGTGCTGCCACGCAATGACTTGGCGCACGCGAGCGGCCCGGGCGAAACCTGAAGCACCCCACCGCTCGCACCTCAGATGATCACCGCCCCTGGCTTGTCACGCAGGCTGATCCCCTCGCGCCCCACGAAACTCACCGCATGCGGCGCGCGACCGCTCATCGGACCGAGATCCACGAACATCACGCGATCCTCGGCCTGATGCATCACCTGTAACACCTGTTCCCGGAGCAACTGCAACTCCACGTCCGTGAGGTCGCAGATGAACACCGAATACTGCACGCCATCGCCATACCCGTCGAGCAATCGGTGCATCCGGCGCAGCCGCTTCGCCTCGCTCACGTCGTACGCGATCAGCCAGCGATGCCGCATCGTCCCTCCGCCTCAGCGTGTCGTGAACGGCCGGTACGCCGCCGTCTCGGCCAGCAACACCGCCCGCAACATGCGCGCCTGCAGGTCGAACAGCCGGCGGTAACTCACCTGATAGCCGAAGACGGGATGCATGATGAACTGCTCCAGCCGGCGCTCGAATCCCGCCAGCACGACCCGGCGACCCTTCGGCGTCAGCATCACCCCGCGCGCGCGGGCGTGGAAGGCCGACGGCTCGAGTTCACCCTGATTGAACAGAGTGATGCACACGGAATCGGCCACCAGCGGCCGGAACTCTTCCATCAGGTCGAGCGCCAGCGATGCACGGCCGTGGTGCGGCTCGTGCAGGATGCCCACGTACGGGTCGAATCCGGCCTGCAGCGCGGCCGAGGTGCACTCCCGCACCAGGTGCGAGTACAAGAAACTCAACACCGCGTTCACCGGGTCAAGCGGTGGACGCCGGTTGCGCCCGTTGGCCCGGAACTGCGCACCCGCCCACGCACCCCGTTCGCGGAACAGCGCCGGAAAGGCCGCGAAGTAAGTCCGTGCGGCGTAGCCTTCCATGCCCAGCAGCGTGTCGCGATCCGCCACCGTCCGTGACTGACGCGCGAGTTGAGCCAGTCGTCCCGTCACCGCATGGTCGGCCACCGGAAGATTGCGCCGCAGCAGGGTGCGCTGGTTCTGCACCTTGCCCGCCACCAGCGCCGCCGCGATCCGACCCTGCAGTGGTGTGCCGAGCGCACGGTGCTGCGCCATCCGGACCGATACGTTCCGGTGCCCGATCCCCGCGCCCGCCTGTCCCACGAACCAGCCGCCGAAGGAGTGGAACATCACCGGCGTTTCATCCTCCATCAGCGCGCGGATCGCCTGGGTGGTGACCTGGATGTTGCCATGCAGGACCACGGCGGAGATGTCCTTCGACAACACCTTGACCGGGTCCGCATCCGGGGCTGTCACCACGAGGGTGTCACCGACCTTCTTCACCACGCTGCCCTGTTCCTGCACGTACAATGGTCGTGCCACCGGCCGCGGCGCCACCAGACGGCGCACGGTGGTGGCGTCACCCCGACCCGCGAGCAGATTGGTCTCATCCAGCAGGCAGATTCCGTTCAACGAGCACCGGGTGCACTTCGGGCTGTCCACCAGCGGCGCCGGGCAGCGGCCGGACGACGCCATCGCCTGGACGCCCCGGATCGCGTCAGTGGCCAAGCTCACGAGCGCATCGTCGATCGGCACGTCGACCCGCTCCTTCACCTCGGCGAAGTACAGCACACCACGCTCCACGTGGTAGCCGTTGGCACGCAGGATCATCGCCTGCACTGCCAGCTGCACGCGCTCCGGATCGTACGCGCGGGCCGCGTTGTCGGGCGGCGCACCCTTCTTGTACTCCACCGGAGTGGCGAGGCGTCCGGACATCTCCAGCAGGTCGACCCGCGCGATCAGACCGTCGACCTCGGACGAGAGCAGGACCGAACGGGCCGTGAGCTCGTGCGCGGGCTCAGGTGTGTCGGAGCCATCCGGCACCTGGCGCGGCGTCGGCACATCGACACGCCGGTGCACCCAGCGCCCCTCGATCGTGTCGAGGTTGTCCGACCACTCGCCCTGCACCCATTCCAGGTACGCCAGACGCGGGCAGTAGACATACTCGTTCACCATCCTCGCCGGCACGAGGAGCTGATCTGATTCGGCGGTTTCCGACATGCTCGATGCGGTGCGTGAGGTCGACGGTTCCAGACCCAGACCGCGCGACGCCCGGAGCCCCCCGGGCCGCGATACGCGGCACACCGTTCATGACGTCACCATCCGCCTTCGTCTCTCACTGTCCCGAATGCCCGTCGTCCACGTTGCCGGCAGGGCACCGTGCCGGCATCCACCTACCGCTCCCCCCCCACCTCCCCCACCCGCTGCTCCACCCGCATCACGAACCGCATCGGCGGCATCCCCCCCTGACCGACCATCACCGCCCGCATCGTCATCAGCATCCGCGACCGCGTGATCCACCCCCGCCGACGGTCCAGCAGCACCCACCCGGTCACGCTCGCCCCCGCATCCACCGCCACGTCCTTCATCAGCCCGCGCACCGACACCCACGCGAAGTCGCCGAAGTGCGTCAGCGAGTCGAGCGTGAATTGCACATCGATGCCGTCGCCCGGCGCGCCGGCCAGCGCCATGTGCCGCGTCCAGCGCTCCCGCGCCCGCACCGGCGTCACGGGCAGCGCCGCCGGCACCCGGTCCACCAGCGCCGCCAGCGTCGCGATCGTGGCCGCGGTCTGCACCGACGCATCGTCCAGCACGATCAACTCACCATCCGGCGCCACCTTCATCCGCAGCGTGCGCCCCTGCAGCGCCATCCCGCTCGCGATCCGCGCCCGCCGGCTCTCCTCCTTGCCGCCGGTGGCCCGCACGGTCACGCTCTCCACCAGCGACGTGACCACCGCCCCCAGCGAGTCCACCGCGTCCACCCGCGACCGCAGCACCACCATCGTGCGCGTGCTCACACGCACCGTGGAATCACCACCCGCCAGCGCGATGGTGCCCTGCTCGTCCACGTCGTGCTCCACACGCTGGCGGATCATCTCGCCGGGATAGGGCCGCAGCACCAGCATCACCCGCAGGTCGGCGGGCGCCCGCGGGGCCGCCGCGCGCGCCCGCTGCGCCTGCAGCGATCCACACGCCAGCAGCACCAGCGCGGCACCGCGCCACACGTCAGAAACCGTACGGATCATCACCACCGGGCAGGGCGAGGGGCTGGACGAGCGGCTGCGGCACACCCAGCGGACGGGGGGCCACCTGCCGCCGGAACTGCGCCGTGAAATACGTTCGGACATCCCGCGGCTGTTCCCGCTCGGTGGCACGCACCGCACGCAGCACGTCCGCCTCGTCCACCAGCGCAGTGGCACTGCGCAGCCAGTCCAGCGTCAGCCCACCCTCCAGGCGCCGCAGCCGGCGCAGCATCGCGGCGTCGAACTCCTCCACCGGCGCCGCCGGGAACCGCTCCACCCCGGCGCGACCGGTGAGCACGCTGGGTCGCGGGAACCGCACGAAGACGGGCTGCGAGAAATGGGGGTGCCGGACCATCAACTGCCCCTTGTCGAGGGTGGACAACTTCGTCCGGACGGCCGGACTCAGCACCGCATACCCCGGTGTGGCCAGTTCGTCGCCATCCATCCGCCCGTAGAGCGCCGTGCCGGCATTCCCCACCACCCGCTTGTGCACCTGGCTGCGGAACTGCTGGGCCGAGAAGAGCACCATCCCCAGGTAGCGGCCCCGCTCGGCGATGTCGAGCAGCATCCGGCGCACGTAGGTCTCGGGCCCGTCACCGGGCGCGTACTTGTTCAACTCGTCCACGAACACCACCACGTGGTTCACCCCCAGGTCGCGGCGCTCGAGGTGCTCGCGCAGCTTGCTGACGACGCGCGCGAAGATCAGCCCCTGCGCATCCTCCTCCAGGTTCGCGACGTCGATCACGTGCACCGAACGATCCGCGAAGGTGCCGAACGGCAGGTCGCTCACGTCGGCACCGTCCGTCACCAGGCCGGCACAGCGCGTGGCCAGGTTCACGAGGCGGTTGCGCACCTTGCGCACGGTGGCCACGTGGTGCGTGCGCCACGTCTGCGCGTCCTTGCGTTCCAGCCCGTCCAGCAGCGTGCGGAACCACGCATCCAGGTCGGCGAAGGTCTGCACCACCATCTCGCCGCCGATCAGCGGGTCGCTGAACTTCTGGCCCACCACGCGGTCGGTGATGAAGTCGATCAGCGCATCGGCCTTGGCGTCGATGTCCTCGCGGTCCAGCAGCACGCCGGCATACTGCAGCACCTCGCGCAATCCCCACGTGAGCGGCTGCACGTTGTGCAGCAGCGCCTCGTTGCTCCGGATGGTCGCCAGTCCGCGCAAGGCCGCGTCGTAGGGGGCGTAGTATTGCACGTTCGCGAACGGTGCGGCCGGCACGCCGAGTTTCTCGTACATCGCCAGGTCGTCCGGCGCGAGCGTGGCCGGCTGGTCGAGGTAGAGCAGGTCGGGGCCCTTCACGTTGAAGCAGACCGCCGCCACCGAGCCCTTCTCCGCCGGGAAGTGCTGGAAGATCGACTGCAGCAGCCACTCCACGGCACTCGTCTTCGTCGCCAGCCCGCTCACGCCGGTGATGTTCAGGTGCGCGGCCTCGGGGCCGAGCAGGAAGTCGGCGTCGAGGTACACCGGGCTCTCGGTGCCACCGCTGCGGTACAGCCCCACCGGGATCGCGGTGCGGTGGTCGGAGGCGAGGTAGCTGTCCATCCGCAGTGCCAGCGCGACATCCGCGTCGTCCGCCAGCCAGACGGTGCCCATCGGCACCGGCTGCAGCGGCTCGTCGGGCATGTGGCGCAGCACGCTGGCGGTGTAAAGCCGGATCTCGGTGCGCTGCGTCGCCACCAGGCCGCCGTCGGGTTGCCCGTCGCGGCCGAGCACGTCGTCCAGCGGCGAGAGCATGTCGGTCCAGCCCTGCCCCTCCATCACCACGCCGAACACCTGCGGCACGTGGCCGTTCACCGCCAGGCTGCCGTCCACGCGCACGATGGTGCCGATGCCGACATTCGCGTCCAGCGCCGTCCAGAAGTGGAACTCGTGCGGCGTGCTCGGGCGGCGCTCGGTGGCCACCACACGGCCCAGCGGGCGGCGGGTGTCGTCTGCAGGCAGGTCAATCATGTCGGACATCATCTCGCACGATACGGCTCGGTGAAACGGGGATCGAACGTCAGGCCACCGCACGGAGGTACACTTCGCAGTCACGGATGGCGTACGGCATCACGTCCCAGCGCGAATCCGGGCGCGCCAGTGGTGCGCGCTCCGCCAGCAGCCAGCGACTCACGCGATCGGCGTGCCCCTCGGCGGCGGCGGCATCCATCTCGCGTGCCCCGGTCTCGACCCGGACCAGCCCGAAGAAGGGATCGTGCCCGCTGGCGCTGCGCAGGCGCAGGTACCACGTGAGGAAGTGCGGGTTCCCGTCGCCGCCGAATGCGGTGATGCAGGAGGTGCGCTGGCCGGACGCGAGGGACGTCACCAGCGGCAGGGCATCATCGGGGAGGTAGAGCGTGGCATGGCTCTTCACCACGCCCACCACGCCGGTGCTGCGCAACATCGCGCGGCTCGACCGCAGCGAGCCGTCCACGTACAGCGCGCGGGACGGGTGCGCACTGCACCAGGCCTCGCCCATGTCACGTTCCAGGTCGTTGCGCACGCGCGAGAGGCCGTCGAGCGCCTGCCGCAGCAGTGCGGACGGATGGCGGGACGGCACCGGGAGGTCGTCGTCGGTGTCGCGCAGCAGGTGGCCGCGCGTGTCGAGGATGTCACAGAGCGCCGCCCACGTGGCGTCGCCGATGAGTGCCCGCGACCCGTACACCGCGTGATCCACGGCCGGCCGGAGCCAGGTGGCCATGCGCCCCTCGAAGTCGCGCTCGCGGATGGCCGCCGCCGCGGTGCCGTGCAGCAGGGGCACGCCGTCGAGGTAGGCCACCGTGGCGCTGCGCTGGATGCCGTCCAGGAACCCCTCGAACGCCGCCACGACCGGTGCCTCCACGTCCAGCACGCGGAGCACGCCGCCCACGGGTTCCACGTTGGCCTGCTGCACGAGCGGCGTGTTGTCCTGCGCCAGGGCCTCGAGGCGATCCGGGCCGGCGAGGCGGACCCGATCGCCGAGTGATGCGCGCAGCACGCTGCGCGCCACCTCCACGGCACGGCCGGCAGGCGGTGCCGACGTGCTCACTCCACGCCGAGGTCCCACGCCTGCTCGAGATCCCGCTTCGAGTAGGCGCGGAAGGCGGTGAGCGTCTGCGTGCGCACGATGCCCGGCACCGTGATGAACTCCTCGGTCACCACCCGCGCGATGTCGTCCAGCTCCGGCACGCGCACGATCGCCACCAGGTCCCACGCCCCGCTCACCGAGTACACCTCGGCCACACCGCGGATCTCGGCCAGTTTCGTGGCCGTGGCCGGGATGCTGGCGGGTTCCGCCTGGATCAGCACGATGGTCGTGATCATGCGGACACCCGCGTGAGGGACCGGTACGTTTCACAGATGCGCCGCACTGCCTCCAGCACGTCGGCTTCGGCCGCCGCGTAGCTGAGGCGCACCCAGCCCGGTGTGCCGAACGCGGTGCCGGGCACGATCGCCACGCCGTGTTCCTCGAGCATCTTCGCCGCGAACACGGTGCCGGCGTCATCACCGCCGCCGCTGATCGCACTCACGTCGAGGTAGAAGTAGAAGGCGCCGGAGGGGTGGATGTAGGGTGGCGCCCCCGCCTCGTCCAGGATCACCATCGCCGCATCGCGCCGCGCGCGGAAGGCGCGCACCATCGCGGTGATGCTCTCCTCGGCGGCGTCACGCTCCGTGAGCGCCGTGAGGGCGGCGTACTGGCTGGGCGTGGCGGCGTTCGACGTGGTGTGGCTCTGCAGGTCTGTCATCGCCTTCGCGACGGCCCGCGGCGCCACCGCCCAGCCGATGCGCCACCCCGTCATCGCGTACGACTTCGCGACCCCGTCCACGATCACCAGGTTCGAACGGTCCGTCACGAGCTCCAGCGCACTCACCGCCGGCACCTCGTAGGAGATGCGCCGGTAGATCTCGTCGCTCAGCACCCACCAGCCGCGCGCGCGCGCCAGCGCCAGGATGTCGCGCAGGACGGCGGCATCCCAGGTGGCGCCGGTGGGGTTGCTCGGCGAGTTCAGCATCAGGCCGCGGGTGCGCGGCGTGGCCGCCGCCTCGAGATCGGCGACCGTCACCTGGAAGCCGTTGGCCGGATTCCCCATCACGGCCACCGGCGTCGCCCTGGCGAGGGCCACGATCTCCACGTAGCTCGTCCAGGCCGGCGTGGGGATCAGCACCTCGTCACCGGCGCCGAAGAGCGTGAAGCAGGCGTTGAAGAGCGTCTGCTTGCTGCCGTTGCTGACCACCACGTCGGCGGCGGTGGGCGCATCGGCCACCGCGCCGGCCCAGCGGTCGGCGGCGTGGCTGGCGATGGCCTCGCGCAGCGGCAGGATGCCCTCGGTGGCGGTGTACTTGGTGTGTCCGGCGGCCACGGCGCGGGCGGCGCCGGCCTTCACGAAGTCCGGGGTGTCGAAGTCCGGCTCCCCCACCCCCAGGTCGATGATCTGGCGGCCCTGCGCCTTCAGCGCCTTGGCCCGCGTCGAGACGGCGATCGTCGCCGAGGGGCGAAGCTGGGCGATGTTCGGGGACGGGACGAACTCGGCAGGCATGCGGCGTTTGGGCGGCGGGCGGTTTCTGGGTACCTTGATTGGCTTCCGTATGCTAATCCGCCGTGGTCAGGCGGCAACGGAGCACCCGCGGCCGGGATGTGCGACGCAGTGCGTGCGCGCGCCACGCGGGTCAGCGCAGTTCGATGTTTGACATCCCAGCGTCCGATCCCGCGCGCCCGTGAGTGGCCCGCCGGCTTCCTCACGTCTTCCCGCAACAACTCCGAGGCCCTTGTGCCCAAGGCCGATAACGCCGCCCCGTCCGCCCCGAAGGTCACCCGCAACCAGCAGGTGGTCCTCACCGCCCCGCCCACCGTGGCGGCGATGGTCTCGCTCGTCCAGCCCGCCCTCGAGCGGCTGCCCGCCGGATCGGCTGGGGTGCATCTCGTCATCCTCGTGCCCGACGCCGATACCGCGCTCGCCGTGGCGCAGGCCGTCCTGCCCGCCGGCGATGCCGCGCCGGTGCTGGTGCCCATGACCTCCGCCACTCGCGGCGCCCGCCTGCTGGCCGGCAAGCCCGCGGCGATCGTCGGGGCGCCCGCCGACCTGGCGGCGCTGCTGCCGAGCGGCCTGCTCAAGCTCGAGGGGGTCACGCAGCTCCTCGTGCTGCAGGCCGACCTCACCCTCGCCCTCGCCGACGAGCCGTCGATCACGACGCTCATGACCGAGCTGCCGAAGGACATCGCGCGCACGCTCACCATGGCCGGCGAGACCGATGCCGTGACGGCGTTCGCGAAGGCCTACATGAAGCGCCCCCGCCGCGTGGGTGACGACGTGATGGCCGAGGGCAGCGCCCCGGTCAGTGTGCACTACGTGCTGACCAGTGCCGCCACGCGGCCGGCCACGCTCCGGCGTGTGCTGGATGCCGTCAATGCACCGTCGGCGGTGGTCGTCGCGGCCGAGCCGGCGCAGCTCGCCGAGGCGGGTTCCGCTCTCCGCGCGCTGGGATACGACGCCGCGCAGGGTGACGTGCAGGCCACCGCCGGCCCGGTCACCGCGCACAGCGTGCTGCGCGTGCTCTACGACGTGCCGGCCTCCCGCGCCGCACTCGACGCCGCCATCGGTGGTGCCCCGGTGCAGGTGATCGTGCTCGTCACGCCGCGCCAGGTGCCGCACCTGCGCGCCCTGCTCGCCGGCGGGTCGCTCACCTTCTTCATCCTCCCCGACACCATGGCCCATGCCGTGGGCCGCGACGGCGCCCGCATGGGTGAGCTGCGGAAGATCCTCGCCGAGGGCGTGAGCGCCCGCGAGCTCGCCGCGCTCGAGCCGCTGCTGGACGAACACGACGCCATGGAAGTGGCCGCGGCGGCGCTGCGCCTGCTGGAGCGCGAGCGTGAGACGGCGAAGGCCCTGCGCATCGGTGTCACCACCGCGCAGCCGAAGGACGTGAAGCGTGCCCTGGCAGCGACGGCCGCGCAGGACGCCGGCGCCGCCCCGATGACGGCACCGGCACCGATGGCAGCCCCGGCGCCGACGGCACCCGCCGCACCGTCGCCGATCGCCGCGGACGGCACCCCGCACGAGTTCGTGGTGCTGTGGCTCAACATCGGCAACGATGACGGCGCGACCGCCTCGTCGTTCGTCGGCGCGATCACCGGTGAGACCGGCCTCGATCGCAGCGTCGTCGGCAGCATCGACCTCCGTGACAGCCACACGCTGGTCGAGGTCTCGGGTGCACACGCCGAGCAGATCGTGGCCGCGATGAACGGCACCACCATGCGCAACCGGCAGGTGATCGCCCGCATCGATCGTGTCGGCCCGATGCGCACCACGCGCAGCGCGCCGGCCGGCCGCGGCGGTGATCGCCCTGGGGCAGGCCGCAGCAGCGGCGGCTTCTCGCGCGATCGTGGCGATCGTCCGGCGCGTCCGTCCTTCCGCCGCGACGAGGGTGATGCGCCCCGCGAGCGCAGCGGCTATCCGCGCCGCGACGCCGGTGACCGGCCGGCCCGGCCGTCGTTCTCGCGCGATGATCGTCCCGCGCGTCCGCCGCGTGAGGGAGGCTTCTCGCGCGACGAGCGTCCGGCGCGCCCGTTCAGCCGCGACGACCGTCCTGCACGGCCGCCGCGTGAGGGCGGCTTCTCGCGTGACGACCGCCCGGCCCGTCCGTTCAGCCGCGACGACCGTCCCTCCCGTCCGCCGCGCGAGGGTGGGTTCTCGCGTGACGACCGGCCGGCCCGCCCGCCCCGCAGCGGAGGCTTCAGCCGTGACGAGCGTCCGGCGCGGCCTGCCGGTGGTGGCTTCAGCCGTGCCCCGCGTGACGCGGGCGCCCCGACCAGCCGCGGCTTCACCCGCGACCGCGGCGACGCCCCGTCCGGCCCGCGCACCGAAGGCAACGACTTCGCGGAGCGTGCCGAGCGCCTGCGCAATGCGCGCAAGCCGTCACGCACGGAGGACTGACTGCGGTGAGCGACGGCTTCGTGACGTCCTCCGGCGGGTGGATCGAGGTGATCGCCGGCGTGATGTTCAGCGGCAAGAGTGAGGAGTTGATGCGACGCGTGCGGCGGGCGACCATCGCCCGCAAGCGTGTCCAGGTGTTCAAGAGCCATCTCGACGATCGCTACACGGGGTTGTACAACGTCTCCAGTCACGACGGCCGTGACCTGGAGGCGATTCCCGTGGACTCGGCGAGCCAGCTCGCACACCAGCTCGACCCCATGGCGCAGGTGGTGGCCGTGGACGAGGTGCAGTTCCTCGATGCCGGCATCATCGCGCTCGCCACGGCCCTGGCCGTGCGCGGGCGGCGCGTGATCCTCGCCGGCATCGACACCGACTTCCGCGGTGAGCCGTTCGGCGCCATGCCGCAGCTCATGGCGGTGGCCGAGCAGGTGACCAAGCTGCACGCGATCTGCGTGCTGTGCGGCAATCCCGCCAGCCGCAACCAGCGGCTGATCGACGGCAAGCCCGCCCGCTGGGACTCGCCGACGATCATGGTCGGTGCGGCGCAGTCGTACGAGGCGCGCTGCCGCGCCTGTCACCGCGTGCTGCTGGACGACGACGTGCAGGTGCCGCTGCTGTAGTCGCGCCGCCGCGGCGCCCGGACACACGAACGCCCCGCCGGAGTCCCGGCGGGGCGTTCGTGTGTCCGTGGCGGCCGGCGATCAGTCGTCGGGCGTGAGCCGGTCGAAGAGCGTCGCGATGCTGAAGCCGACGGGGTCGATCTCCATGTACCGGTTGTCGAGGTACCGCCCGGTGGTGGGGAAGTACGGCGGTGGCCGCAGGTTCGCACAGCGGTCGTAAGTGTACTGCTTGATGAACCCGGTGCCGTTGGTGGCGGTGAAGGTGCCCACCGCGCCGCGGGCTTCCTGGATCAGGCCGCCCAGCAGCGCGAGGCAGCCCCGCCCGCGTTCCGTGCCGTTGCACGGGTTGCCGGTCACCTGGCCCTCGTCGTGGTTCTGCACGCGGAACGACATGTCCATCGCCATCACCACGCTGTGGAGCGTGAGGTCCTTGCTGTCGTCGAGCAGGCGGAAGCTGGTGGCGGCCGTCACGTCGGCGTCGGTCTGGTTGTTCAGCATGTTGTCCGCCACCACCACGTCCTTGTCGGACAGGATGCCCAGCACGTCCACGCAGCGCCCGGTGGTCGCCGGGTTGGTGCCGTAGCGCAGGTCGTCGAGCACCACGGCCGTGCCGGTGGTGTGCAGCGTCACGCGACCCACCAGCAGCCCGCTCAGGCCGACGGTGCCGGAGACGTTGATCACGCCGCGGGCGCCCGGGTTCACCGAGCGGTGCAGCGGGAAGAGGTAGGCGGCCTGGTTCGGGGCGCGCAGCAGCAGGCGCGGGTCGACCGCGCCACCGTACAGGCGCCAGGTGCCGTAGGCATCGGCGGGATCGAAGGTGGAGTTCGGCCCCACGTTCGTGCTGGTGCCACCGTACGAGGCCGGTGCCAGCTCCGCGAAGTTGAGCTCCGGCGCACCGCCCAGGAAACACTGCGACCGGTTGCCGGCCAGCAGCGCACCGCTGCGCGACAGGATGGAGCGCGTCTCGGCGGAGTTCAGCGGCGTCGTCTTGAAGTTCAGGCTGTTCACCATGTTGGTGCCGGCCACTGCGCCCAGCGCCGCCTGGAACCGCCCCAGCAGCCAGGTGCGCACGGCGGTCTGCTCGTGTGCATTGGCGGTGAAGAAGCGGTCACCGAAGCCGGGCACGTTGATCCACTCGCCGCAGAGGCCCTTGCGGGTCACCAGGTCGGTGGAGAACAGCTCCTGGTCGCCGCGGATCCACGCAATGGACTGCGACGAGCCGCTGTTGGTCGTGTAGACGCGGATGAAGCCGTCCTGCGGATCGGTGGAGCTGCCATCGTTGTCGAGGTCGATGTTCACGAACTCGATGCGCATCCGGACCGTGGTCTCGTCGCCGTTGGACGGGGCCACGAAATTCAGCCGGCCGCTGGCGGCGTACGTCGCCATGTTGCTCAGCGCCGCCGGCGTGGGCATCGGGATCGGGATCGAGTGCTCCGTGTAGCCCTTCCAGAAGTCGGCCTGGTCGGGCTGGATGATCATCTTCGCGGTGCCCACCACGTCGCGGAACTGGGCCGCCCACGGCAGCGCCGCCTTGCTGGTGATGCGGATCGTGTCGTTGGACCAGGTCGGGCCGAACAGCACGTCACCGCTGCCGAACCAGATCGGGCCACTGCCGCGGTTCTCGCGGTTCGACCAGTAGGCGAAGCGGGCGAAGTTCTCCTGCGCCAGCTCGAGCCGGCGCACGACCTTCGCGCCGGTCTGGTCGGTGGCCTGCGCGATCACGGAACCGAACGCGCCGAACTGGCCGGTGGTGGCACCGGTCGGCCCGGCCCACACCCTGACCTGCACGCCCGGGATCACGTTGCCCGAGGCGTCCTTCAGCACGCCACCATTGAACGTGATCTCGCGGTAGCCGGACTCCGGCATCGCGTCGGGGTCGGCGTTGATGTAGCTCTTGCCCATCTGCAGCGCCGCATCGGCCGCGTACTGCAGGTCGGCGGCGCGGTTCGAGAGCCCGGTCGCCAGCTTGGTGCCGCTGGCGAGGTACACCGCCGACAGCGCCAGCGCACCGAGCGCCACCGTCAGGATGAGAGTGATGATGATCGCCATCCCTCGGCGATCCGCCGGTCGCGTCGTCGCGCCGGACACCGGAAGTCGGGTGGAGAGTCGCATCAGGGCACCGTGATTTGGATGGCGGAAGTGAGCGCCGAGGGCGCTGGGGTGCAGTCGAGGGCGGAGATCGCGTACTCGTAGATCGTCCCGGACGCGACGGTGTTGTCGATGTACTGCAGCGACGACATGCCCGCCCCGGGCACGTTGGTCAGCGGCTCACCCCAGTCCACCGCGCCGGCCAGGCGCCGGTAGACGGCGTACATCTCCACGTCGCGCTCGCCCGCCAGCTCGTCGGTGCTGGCATTCCACACCAGCTTCACGGCCGGCAGGCCGGACAGCGTCACGATCGTCAGCGCCGGCGCGCCCGCGGCCAGCGGGCTCTCGCCGCACTGCGCGCGCTGCAGCAGCCCCTGGTTCGCGATCCGGATGTCGCGCGTCACGGTGTCGATGATGGTGCCGCCCTTCGAGTCGGTGTAGGTGGCGATCAGTGCGATCTTCACCACCGCGATCGAGTCGATCAGCGCCGCGCTGCCGGTGTCGGCGGCCGCGCCGTGCTTCGACACGCTGTGGAACATCGGCAGCGAGCCCGCCGCCACCTGTGTCAGCACGCCAGACAGGTTGCGCTTGTAGTAGCGGAACACCGGCAGCCCGGTGGTCTGCACCAGGTTGCGTGCGATCACCTCGGGCGACTGCCGGTTCACCTTGCGGTACAGCACCACCTTCTGCCCGCCGGGAATCGGCGAGGCGCCGGTGTCACTGACCACGTAGTAGTTGATCGTCTCGGCGTTGCTCACGTACGATGCCGTCGGGTAGGTGCTGGCCGAGTTCGGCAGCGTGATCGCCGTGCCGGTGTTGAGCGAGCCGAGCGCGGTGCTGTCAGCGTCCGGGTCGTAGAACACCGCCACCAGGTCGTTGGAGCGGGCCGTGACCATGTTGGCGTTGAAGGACACGGCGTTCACCGCCCCGCGGACCATCAGCGGCTGGCCGTCGAACACGCCGACCCCCGTGTTGCGCATGTCCTGCTCGATCGCATCGATGGCGAAGGTCGCCGACCGGGTGGCGTCCGTGCGCCCGGAGGTGCGGTTGACCGCCGCCGTCTGGGCCTGGTACAACGGTGCCGCCAGTGCGATCAGCACCAGCGTCACCGAGATCGCGATGAGCAGCTCGAGGGTGGTGAAGCCGGCTCGCAGCGTTCGCGCGCGCGGCATCGCGTGGACGAATGGCTGTGGCATCAGAACGCTCCGACGAAGGATGTCTTGGAGATGGTCGCACGGGCACCGGGGAGCTGGACCCGGACCGTCACGATCTTGTAGTCCACGGTGTCCGTCGGCGTCCCACCCACCCGCGTGACCTGGGTGGTGCGCGAGAAGCCCGGGGAACCGGGCAGGGCGGACTCGCTCGAGACCATCGTGTCGAGCGACGCGTACGGGGTGGCCGTGCGCACCGCCTCCAGGCGCTGGTTCGCCAGCTCCTGGGCACGCGCCGTCATGCGCGCGTACGAGTCGGTCTGCTGGTACTTGACCGTGAAGCCGGCCATCGCCAGCAGCGCGGCGGTCAGGATCACCGCCGCCACCACCACTTCCACCAGCGTGAAGCCCTTCCGGTTCGACAGGCGCGGCGCGATGACCGCGACAGGTGAGGTCGTCGTCATCAGATGCCCGCCCGGATCCAGCCGGTTGAGGAGTACTTGTAGCCGTCGGCTCGGCCGGTACTCTGCGTCACGTAGACCGCCCGCGATGCGCCCGCATCGCTCGGACGGGCCGAGATGAAGAACGCGGCGTCGGAGCTCGCGGCGCCATTGCGACGGAAGATCAGCGACGGATACCCGTCGAGCACCTTCGGCTTGGCGAAGGCCGTGGTCCCCGACAGGCCATCGAGTGCCGCCGGCGAGGTGGTGAACTTCACCCCCTGGTCGAGCGCCACCCAGTACGACCGGTCGCCGGTGTCGAAGACGTTCGAGTTGTTCTTGTCCTCCACCACGCGCAGCCGGCCGGTCGACACGTCCACGCTCACGATCACGTTGTACTGCTTCGTCAGCGCGGTGCGCTGCGCCTGCACGAACACCGTCATCATCTGGCGCAGTCCGGCATCACTGCGCATCCGACTGAGGTCGATCTTCGGCACCGCCATCAGGGCGACCACACCCATGATGATCAGCGTCGTGACCAGCTCGATCATTGAGAAGCCGCTTCGTCGCGACATCCGCATCTGGACCTGCCCGGGGCTACGAGGTGAGGAGTTCCACAGCCAGAGACGAGGCTGCGGAGCCGGCGTAACAGTCCAGGTCGGTACCCCCCGGTCCCGGGGGTCAGGTCAGGTGCGGCCCCGGGTCCACCGCGCCCCGTCGAAGCGCCAGAGCTGTACCCCCCCGGTCCGGCGGCTCACCTGCACCGCCCGCCAGGCGCTCGGTTGCGCGGGATCACTCGTCAGGTACAGGACCAGGTCGGCGCTGGCCCCGCCCGCGGGATGAAACGCCACCCGGCCCGCGGCCGACTCCGTCTCGGCACCGGCACCGCGGGCCGCCGGCAGCGGCAGCCGAACCGGCGGATCGCGCAGCTCGGCCGTCGGATCGAGGTCGGTCCAGACCTCCCGCTCCCCGCCATCCGGCCCGCCGTTGCCGTTCCGATCCTCGAGCGTGCCCAGCCGGCGGCGCGCCGAGTCCACGCGCACCACGACGTCCGTGCGGCGCTGGCGGGCGGTGCGGGCGGCCGACGCGAACACGCTCACGGCCTGCCGGGCAATCGCATCCGACCGGAAACGCGACAGGTCCACGCGCGGCGCGGCGAAGGCCGTCAGCAGCGTGAGGACCAGCAACACCAGCAGCAGTCCCACGAAGGACTGGCCGCGGCGTGGCTCGGCGCGTGGTACGGGCAAGGGCGTGGCTCCGGGTGGAAGCAAACGGGTCGTTCAGGCTGCAGACGAACACATGAGGACGGGGCAACCTTGTTCCGGTCGTCGCACCGGAGCGCCGCCGGACGCGCCGGCCCGGCTGCGGCGCCGGCATCCGTCCGGTACGTTCGGGCAGGCACACCGCCGCTTCCCGCACCCACCGTGTCGTGCACCTCTCCCCATCCGGCTCTCACTGGGTGTCCTGCCGCCAGTTCGGCAACGAGCTCGAGGCCAGCATCGCCGTCGCCATCCTCGATGCTTCGGGGATCCCGGCCATCGTGCGCAGCAACGACTCCGTCGGCCTGTTCGGCGCCGGCTTCCAGGGCTTCACGGCGATGGGCGTCTCCCTGATGGTGCCCTCGGCCGCCCTCGAGGCGGCACGGACGGCGCTCGCCCTTGCCGCGGCGCAGGAGTCGGCGTCCGGCGAGGCGGTGCCGGCCGACGACGGCGAGGACGGATCGGCGCCGTGACGCTGCTCGTCGGGCTCACCGGCAACATCGCCTCGGGCAAGAGCAGCGCGGCCGCCTTCCTCGCCGCGCGTGGCGCGGTGCTCGTGGACAGCGACGTCGCCGCGCGCGAGGCGGTGTTGCCCGGCACGGCGGCGCTCGCGGCGGTCGTGGCGCGCTTCGGCGCGGGGATGCTGCACGAGGATGGCTCGCTCGATCGCGGCCGGCTCGGCGCGCTGGTGTTCGGCGACCCGGCTGCCCGTGCGGCGCTCGAGGCGATCGTGCACCCGGCGGTGGAGGCGTCGCGCCAGCGGGCGGTGGTGGCCGCGCGCGCCGCCGGCGCCGGCATCGTGGTCTGCGACATCCCGCTGCTCTTCGAGGCCCGGCTGGCCTGGCAGTTTCCACGCATCCTGCTGGTCGACGCGCCGGCGCCCGTGCGCATCGCCCGGCTCGTCACCGATCGCGGCCTCTCCCCCGCCCATGCCGCAGCCCGCGTGGCCGCGCAGCTCCCGGCCACGCTCAAGCGCGGGCGGGCCGACCTGGTGGTGGACAACGACGGTGATCGCGCTGCGCTGCATGCACGGCTGCACGCGGCCTGGCAGCGGCTGCAGGCGTGGGCCGCGGTTGCCACCACCCAGTGCGCGGCCTAGACTAGCCGGCGTCACTTCTCACCGCCTTTCGGAGCTTTCAGTGTCGCAGATTCCCGCCGGTCTCCAGTACACCAAGGATCACGAGTATGTCGCCGGCGACGCCGATGCCGACATCGTGACCATCGGCATCACCGACTTCGCCCAGGGGGAACTCGGCGACATCGTCTACCTCGACCTCCCGAAGGTCGGTGCCACGTTCGCCGAGCACGCCGTGTTCGGCACCATCGAGGCGGTGAAGGCCGTCAGCGAGCTGTACTCGCCGCTGGCCGGCGAGGTGGTCGAGGTGAACGCACGCCTGGACAGCGAGCCGGCGCTGGTGAACACCGACCCGTTCGGCGACGGCTGGATGATCAAGCTCCGCATGGCCGACAAGGCCGCGCGGGCAGGCCTGCTCTCGGCCGACGCCTACAAGGCGATCGTGGGCTGATCCCGGGCCGGCCGGTGCCGGCGCCATGACGTCACGAAGCCCGCCGGCGCACCAGCGCCGGCGGGCTTCGTCGTCCCGTGCCGCACGGGCGCTCAGGCCTCGGCGTACGCCTCCATCGGCGGGCAGGTGCAGACCAGGTTGCGGTCGCCGAACGCGCTCTCGATGCGCCCCACCGTGGGCCAGAACTTCGCGGCCCGCACGTGCGGGGTCGGGAACGCGGCCTGCTCCCGCGGATAGGCGTGCGTCCAGGCATCGCTGATTACCGCGCTGGCGGTGTGCGGCGCATGCTTCAGCGGGTTGTCGTCACGCGGCAGCTCGCCGCGCTCCACCTGCGCGATCTCCTCGCGGATCGAGAGCATTGCGTCGCAGAAGCGGTCCAGCTCCGCCTTGTCCTCGCTCTCGGTGGGCTCGATCATCAGCGTACCCGCCACCGGGAAGCTCACCGTCGGGGCGTGGAAGCCGTAGTCCATCAGCCGCTTGGTGATGTCCTCCACCTCGATGCCGGCGCTGGCCTTCAGCGGGCGCGGGTCCACGATGCACTCGTGCGCGACGGTGCCGTTCGGGCCCTGGTAGAGCACCGGGTAGGCGTGCGCCAGCCGCTTCGCGACGTAGTTCGCGTTCAGGATCGCGACCTTGGTGGCGTAGGCCAGTCCCTCGGCGCCCATCATGCGGATGTAGAGGTAGCTGATGGGGAGGATGCTGGCGCTGCCGTACGGCGCCGCGCTCACCGCGCCGGCACTGGCCTCGGTGCCGAGGCCGGCGGGCGCGTGCCCCGGCAGGTGCGGCGCGAGGTGCGCGGCCACGCCGATCGGCCCCATGCCCGGGCCGCCGCCGCCGTGCGGGATGCAGAACGTCTTGTGCAGGTTCAGGTGGCAGACGTCGGCGCCGATGTCACCCGGGCGGCAGACGCCCACCATCGCGTTCATGTTCGCGCCGTCCATGTACACCTGGCCGCCGTGTGCATGGATGGTGGCGCAGATGTCGGCGATCGACTCCTCGAACACGCCGTGCGTGCTGGGATAGGTCACCATCAGGCACGCGAGGTTGGCCGCATGCTCCGCCGCCTTCGCCTTCAGGTCGTCCACGTCGATGTTGCCGTTCGGTGCGGTCTTCACCGGCACGATCGTCATGCCGCACATCGCGGCACTGGCCGGGTTGGTGCCGTGTGCACTGGCGGGGATCAGGCAGATCGTGCGATGGCCGTTGCCCTGGGCCTGGTGGTAGCGGCGGATCGTGAGCAGGCCGGCATACTCGCCCTGCGAGCCCGCGTTCGGCTGCAGCGACACCGCCGCGAAGCCGGTGATGTCGGCCAGCGCCGCCTCGAGCTCGGTGAACATCTGCGCGTAGCCCGCCGCCTGCGCCCGCGGGGCGAACGGGTGCAGGTTGCCGAATTCCGCCCAGGTCACCGGGTACATCTCGGTGGCGGCGTTCAGCTTCATCGTGCAGCTGCCGAGCGCGATCATCGAGTGGCAGAGCGAGAGGTCCTTCGCCTCGAGCTGCTTGATGTAGCGCAGCATCGCGGTCTCGCTGTGGTGCGTGTTGAACACCGGGTGCGTCATGAACGGCGACGTGCGCGCGAAGCGCTCATCGTAGCGTGGCGTGGTGGCCGCGGCGAGCTCGGTCACGTCGATGTCGAGCTCCGTCGCCTTCATGCCGCTGAAGATCGCCAGCAGCGTCGCGACGTCGGCCAGCGACGTGGTCTCGTCCAGCGACACGCCCAGTGACCCTTCACTGAGCTGCCGCAGGTTCACCCGGTGCGCCGCTGCCGCTGCCATGATGTCCTGCACGCCGTGCACCCCGACCTCCACCCGCACGGTGTCGAAGTAGTGCTCGTGCAGGACCTGCAGGCCCAGCGTCTCCAGGCCGGCCACGAAGGTCGCGGTCAGGCGCTGGATGCGGCGCGCGATGCGCGTGATGCCGGCCGGCCCGTGGTACACCCCGTACATGCTCGCCATCACCGACAGCAGCACCTGCGCCGTGCAGACGTTGCTGGTCGCCTTCTCGCGGCGGATGTGCTGCTCGCGCGTCTGCAGCGCCATGCGCAGCGCCGGCTGGCCGTGGCTGTCGCGGCTGACGCCGATGATGCGGCCCGGCAACAGGCGCTTGAACTCGTCACGGGTGGCGAAGAACGCGGCATGCGGGCCGCCGTATCCCATCGGCACGCCGAAACGCTGGGCGCTGCCGACGGCGATGTCGGCACCCCATTCGCCCGGGGGCGTGAGCAGCGCCAGCGCCATCAGGTCGGTCGCCGCCGTCACCAGCGCGCCGGCCGCGTGCGCCCGTTCGCAGAAGGCGGTGTAGTCCACCACCGCCCCATCGGTCGTCGGGTACTGGATCAGCGCGCCGAAGTACTGCGGCGTGAACTCGAACGACTGCGCGTCCCCGGTCACCACCGTCCACCCGCGCGCCTCGGCGCGCGTCTGCACCACCGCGATGGTCTGCGGGTGGCAGTCGGCCGTGACGAAGAAGTGCGTGCGCTCACCGCTCACCGCGGCATGCGACAGCGCAACCGCCTCGGCCGCCGACGTCGCCTCGTCCAGCAGCGACGCGTTCGCGATCGGCAGGCCGGTGAGGTCGGTCACCATCGTCTGGAAGTTCAGCAGCGCCTCGAGACGCCCCTGCGCGATCTCGGCCTGGTACGGCGTGTAGGCCGTGTACCAGCCCGGGTTCTCGAGCACCGTGCGCTGGATCACCGCCGGCACGATGGTGCCGTAGTACCCCTGCCCCAGGTAGCTCGTGAAGACCTCGTTCTTCGCGGCGATGCCCTTCAGCCGCGTCAGGGCGTCGTACTCGCTCTCGGCCGGTGGCAGGGCGAGGCCGCGACGGAAGCGGATCGACGCCGGGATCGTCGCGTCGATCAGCGCGTCGAGGGTGGCGTACCCCAGGGTCCCGAGCATCGAAGCGACCTCGTCGGACGAGGGGCCGATGTGCCGGGCGACGAAGCTGCCGGAATCGTCGAGTGCCGCCGGGGCGGCGGAGGCGGAACGGACGGGGACGGCCATGCGGCAGGACTCCACAGGGCGCCCGCACCGCGCGCCCGATCGTCAGATTGGATGTATCGGAAGGCGTCGGCTCGCACGGGAGACCCGGCGGGCGACGCCGAAAGCTAATCTCCATGAGCGGCCGCGACGGTGGTCGCGGTTCCCGTACCGGCATCCGCGTGACCCCTGAACCACTCTGGGCCGGCCCGGTGCACCTCCTCCGGGCAGACGGGCCCCGGACCGCCGTGGACAACATGGCGCTCGACGAGGCCCTCCTGCGGACCGCCGCCGAGCAGGGGGGCGCATGGGTCCGCATCTACGCCTGGGATCGCCCGTCGGTGTCATTCGGCAGGAACCAGCGGACACTCGGTTTCTATCACCAGGACCGCTGCGACGCGCTGGGCGTCCCGACCGTGCGCCGGCTCACCGGCGGCCGCGCCCTCCTGCATGGGCGGGAGGTGACCTACAGCGTGGCGGCGCCCACCAGCCGGGCCCCCACCCTGCGCGGCGGATACGAGGCCATCAACTCCCTCCTGCTCGACGCCCTCCGCGGCCTCGGGGTCCCGGCCACGCGCTCGGCGCCGGCCACGCGGACGCCGAGTCCCGGCCTCGCGCCCTGCTTCGAGACACCGTCCGCCGGCGAGTTGGTGGTGAACGGGCGGAAGCTCGTCGGCTCCGCGCAGCACCGCGAGGCCGGCGCCTTCATCCAGCACGGGTCCATTCTCCTCGACGACGACCAGGGAGTGCTCAGCCGCCTCGCCCTCGTGCCCCTGCCGCCGGTCCCGCCTCCCGCCACGCTGCGTGCCTCTCTTGCCGCTGTCACGTTTCCTGCAGTGGCTGCGGCGATCGAGGCGGCGCTGCGCCGCGTCGCGGCGGAACCCGTGATCGTGCTTCCCGACGATGCGATCGCCGGCCATCATGTGGACGCCGCGCGCAGTCGCTATCGTGACCCCCACTGGACGTGGCGGCGCTGAGCCACACCACGACCACCCCACCCGATGCACCACCAGCCGCTCCACCTGAAACACATCCCGATGCCGAGACTGCGCGCGCTCGCCCTGCTCTCCTCGCTCGCACTCGTCGCCTGCCGGGGCGGACGGGACGCCGCGACGCCCGCCGCCACCGCGGCTCCCGGTGGCACGGTCGTGATCGCGACGCCGGCCGAGCCGGACAACCTCCTGCCCCCGATCACCGCCTCCGCGTCAGGGCGGCAGGTCGAGGACCTCGTCTTCGAGCACCTGGCCGACATCGGCACCTCGCTCAACACCGTCGGCGACGCCGGCTTCACCCCCGCCCTCGCCCGCGAGTGGAGCTGGAGCGCCGACTCGCTGCAGGTGACGTTCGAACTCGACCCGTCAGCACGCTTCCACGACGGGCACCCGGTGCGTGCCACCGACGTAGTGTTCAGCGTGGGCCTCTACCAGGACCCGAAGACCGCGTCACCCACGGCATCGTACCTCACCAACATCGACTCGGTGACGGCGACGGACTCACTCACCGCCACGGTCTGGTTCCGGCGCCGCACGCCGCACCAGTTCTTCGACGTGGCGTACCAGACGTTCGTGCTGCCCCGGCACCTGCTCGAGTCAGCCGACCGCGCCACCCTCGCCTCGTCGGCATTCGCGTCGGCGCCGGTGGGCAGCGGCCCGTTCCGCTTCGTGCGGTGGGAGCGGGGCCAGTCGCTCGAGCTGGCCGCCGACACCACGGCCGGACGCCGGCGCGCCCAGCTCGATCGCGTGCTGTTCACCATGGCGCCCGACCCCGTCACGGCCTTCACGCGCGTGGCCACCGGCGAGGCCGACCTCTTCGAGGCGGTGCGCCCCGACAAGGTCGCCGACGTGCTGAAGAATCCGGAGCTCCGCCTCGTGATGATGCCGTCGCTGCAGTACCTCTTCCTGGGATTCAACCAGCTCGACCCGGTCACCGGCAAGCCGCACCCGATCTTCAGTGACCGCGCCGTGCGGCGCGCGCTCACGATGGCCACCGACCGGCGCGCCATCGTGGCCAACATCTACGACACGCTCGCCACGCAGTCGCGCGGCCCGTTCACCATCGCGCAGCCGAACGCCGACGCCACCACGCCCCTCATCCCCTACTCGCTCGACAGCGCCAACGCGCTGCTCGACGCCGCCGGCTGGGTGCGCGGTGCCGACTCGATCCGCACCCGCGCCGGTCGCCGGCTCGCCTTCGGCATCGCGGTCACCTCCACCAGCGTGCCGCGCATGCGGGCCGCCGTGCTGCTGCAGGAGCAGTTCCGCCGCGTGGGGGCCGACGTGAAGGTCGAGAGCTCGGACATGGCGGGCTTCATGGGCCGCGCCACCGCGCACAAGTTCGACACCTGGCTCGGCATCTGGGCAGCGGACCCCGGACCGGGCAGTGTGCGCGACAGCTGGACGACGGCCGGCGCCGGTCCCGGGGGCAACAACTATCAGGGCTACCGGAGTGCCGCGTTCGACGCGCAGGTGGACAGTGGCGAGGCCGCCTTCGCGCCCGCCGTCATGCAGCGCCACTTCGCTGCCGCGTGGCGCATCATCGCCGACGACGCCCCCGCGATCTGGATCGCGGAGCCGAAGGCGGTGATGGCGATCCACAAGCGCATCGAGACCACCGGCATGCGCCCCGACGCCTGGTGGGCCGGCCTCGCCCACTGGACGATTCCCGCCGCCGCGCGCATCGCCCGCGACGTGCCGGCACCGGCGCCCGCCCGCTGACCGGCACCATGCCCCGTCACCGCGACGGGTCATGCCCGGGCTGATCCAGCGCATCTGGCAGGGCCTCGTGGTCGTGGTGATCGTCGCCACGGCCACCTTCGTGCTGGTGCGACTCGCCCCCGGCGATCCGTTCGCGATGGCGCTCGAGAACGCACGGCTCACCCCCGAGCTGCGCGCGCAGTGGCGCGCTGCCTACGGCCTCGACGGCACCATCGGCACGCAGTACGTGCGCTGGCTCGGCGCCCTGCTCCACGGAGACCTCGGCTTCTCCATCAGCACCGCCCAACCGGTCACGCGCGCCATCGCCTTGGCACTGCCGCACACCCTGGCGCTGATGGGCATCGCCCTCGTTGTGGCCTTCGCGCTCGGCATGTCGCTCGGCGCGCTGCAGGCGGCGCGACACGACCGCGCCCTCGACCGCGGCATCGGCGTCACTACGCTGGTCGGCGCCGCGCTCCCCGATTTCTGGCTCGCGCTCGTGCTGATGCTCGGTGGGGCATACTGGTTCCGGATCTTCCCCGTCGGCGCGGCCAGCGATCCGCTGCTCCCGCTCTCGGCATCTCTGGGGACGATCCTGCTCGACCGCCTGCACCACCTCGTGCTGCCGGTGCTGACCCTGGTGATCCTCATCGCCGCGCCCGTCGCGCGACAGCAGCGCAACGCACTGCTCGACCGGCTCGGCGCCGAGTGGGTGCGCACGGCGACCGCCAAGGGCGTCGCGCCGCGGCGCGTGTTCCGCCGCCATGCCTGGCGCACGGCGCTCGGTCCCATCGTCACCCTCGGCGGGCTCGCCCTGCCGGCGCTGGTGGGTGGCGCGGTGTTCGTCGAGCATGTCTTCGCCTGGCCCGGCATGGGGCAGCTCGCCGCCACCGCCATCGCGTCACGCGACTACCACCTCGTCACCGGCTGCGTGATGGTGGGCTCGGTGCTGGTGGTGACAGGGTCGATCCTTGCCGACCTCGTCGCCGGGTGGCTCGACCCGCGCGTGCGTGCCGAGAGTGCACGGGAGCAGGCCGCGTGAGCGGCGCGCGCGGCGCCAGGGGCAACTGGCGCGCCGTCCTGCACCGCCTGCGGGCCGACCGGCGCAGCCTGCTCGCCGCATCGACACTCACGCTCGTCCTGCTGCTCGTCCTCGTCGGCCCGCTGCTCGTGCCCTATGCGCCGTACGAGCAGCTCGACATCACGAACCTCGTGCACCAGCGTCCCGGCGCCGACCACCTGCTCGGCACCGACGCCTTCTCACGCGACGTGCTCGCGCGCGTGCTGAGCGGCGGGCGCGTGTCGCTCGCCGTCGCGTGTGGCGCGGTGCTGGTGGAGATGCTGGCCGGCCTGCTGTGGGGACTTGCTGCCGGACTCGCCGGTGGCCGGACCGACGCCCTCATGATGCGCATCGTCGATGCCGGCATGAGTGTGCCGCGCGTGCTCGGCCTGCTCGCCGTGCTCGCCAGCGTGCCGCGCGTGCCGGTGCCGCTGCTCGTGCTGCTGCTGGGCCTCACCGGCTGGTTCGGCATCGCGCGCCTCGTGCGCGGTGAGGTGCGCAGCGTGCGTGGGGCCGATTTCGTGACGGCGGCACGCGCCCTCGGCGCCAGCCCGGCACGCATCGCAGCCCGCCACCTGCTGCCGCACGTGCTCGGTCCGCTGCTGGTGGCGGGCACCCTCGCCATCGGCAACGTCATCGTCCTCGAGGCGGGGCTGAGCTGGCTCGGCATCGGCGTGCAGCCCCCGCAGGCCAGCTGGGGCAACATCATCGCCGACGGCGCCGACTTCCTCGCCACCGCCCCGTGGGTCTCCATCGCCCCCGGCCTCTGCCTCGTGATCGTCGTCGTGGCGGTGAGCGCGCTTGGCGACGGGTTGCGCGACGCGCTCGCTCCCCGGCAGCTTCCCAATCCATGACCGACCATCGCATGTCCCCGTCCGACCCCCTGCTCGCGCTGCGTGACGTGCGTGTCACCTTCCGCACCGCCGACGGCGTCATCACACCCGTGGACGGGGTGTCGCTCGACATCGCGCGCGGCGAGACAGTGGCGCTGGTCGGGGAAAGCGGCTGCGGCAAGTCGCTCACCGCCCTCACCATCCTGCGCCTGATCGATCCCCCGGGCCGCATCGAGCCGGGGAGCCGCATCCTGTTCGAGGGGCGTGACGTGATGACCCTCGGCGACCGCGACCTGCGCGCCATCCGCGGCCGTGCGGCAGCGATGATCTTCCAGGAGCCGATGACCGCGCTCAACCCGGTCTACTCCGCGGGCGAGCAGATCGCCGAGGTGGTGCGCACGCATACGAATGCCAGCCGCAGTGAGGCCTGGGCGAAGGCCGTCGCGATGCTCGGTGCCGTGGGTATCCCGTCGCCGGAGATCCGCGCGAAGCAGTATCCGCACCAGCTGTCCGGCGGCATGCGGCAGCGCGTCATGATCGCGATGGCGCTGGTCATGGATCCCGCGCTGCTCATCGCCGACGAGCCGACCACGGCACTCGACGTCACGATCCAGGCGCAGCTGCTCGACTTGCTGCGTGACGCCCAGCGCGCCCGCGGCGCCTCGATGCTGCTCATCACGCACGACCTGGGGGTGGTGGCCGAGTCGGCGCAGAGGGTGGCGGTGATGTACGCGGGGCAGATCGTGGAGGAGGCGCCGGTGGCAGCGCTCTTCGCCGCGCCGCAGCACCCGTACACGCAGGGCCTGATGGCCGCCATGC
This sequence comes from Gemmatimonadaceae bacterium, assembly GCA_020851035.1. Taxonomy (NCBI): domain Bacteria; kingdom Pseudomonadati; phylum Gemmatimonadota; class Gemmatimonadia; order Gemmatimonadales; family Gemmatimonadaceae; species Gemmatimonadaceae bacterium. Next base: position 26,478 of record JADZDM010000014.1, read on the forward strand.
CGCGCGCCGGCACGCGGCAGCAGCGGCTCACCACGATCCCCGGCACGGTGCCGCCACCGGGCGCGTGGCCGCGGGCGTGCCGCTTCGCCGATCGCTGCGCCGTTGCATGGGACCGCTGCACCACCGAGCCGCCACCGCTGCATTCGCTCGGGAACGGGCGCACGTCGCGCTGCCATCTCGTCACCGAGCCGGAACGCGCCACCGCGCCGCGCGCCGCCGAGGCCCGCGCATGAGCGCCCCGCTCCTCTCCGTCCGCGGGCTGTCGAAGGAGTTCCCGATCCGCGGCGGGATCCTCAACCGCGTGCAGGGCAGCGTCCGCGCCGTGACGGACGTCTCGTTCGACGTGGCGGCCGGCGAGACGCTTGCCGTCGTCGGAGAGTCGGGCTGCGGCAAGACCACCACGGGACGCTGCATCCTGCGCCTCATCGAGCCCACCGCCGGCACCATTCACTTCGACGGCAGCGACCTGCGCACCCTGCAGGGGGCCGCGCTGCGGAAGATGCGCCGCCACATCCAGCTCGTCTTCCAGGATCCGTACGCGTCGCTGAACCCGCGCATGACGATCGGCGACACGGTGAAGGAGGGGCTGGTCATCCATGGCCTCGCCGAGGGCGCCGCCGCCGACACGCGCGTCCGCTCACTGCTCGAGGAGGTCGGCCTGCGCCACGAGTGGGCGCGCCGCTTCCCGCACGAGTTCTCCGGCGGCCAGCGGCAGCGCGTGGGCATCGCCCGCGCGCTCGCCGTGGAACCGAAGTTCATCGTGCTCGACGAACCCGTCTCCGCGCTCGACGTCTCGGTGCAGGCGCAGGTGATCAACCTGCTGCAGGACCTGCAGCGCGACCGCGGCCTCACCTACCTCTTCATCGCCCACGACCTCGGCGTGGTGGAGCACCTCGCCACTCGCGTCGCGGTGATGTACCTCGGCCGCATCGTGGAAATGGCCAGCGCCGAGGTCCTCTTCCAGTCGCCGGTCATGCCGTACACGCAGGCGCTGCTCTCGGCGATCCCGCTGCCGGATCCGCTCGCCCCGCGCGATCGCATCGTGCTCGAGGGCGACCCGCCGTCGCCGGCCAGTCCCCCGGCGGGCTGCGTCTTCCACCCGCGCTGCTTCCATCCCGACCGGGACGTCGCTTGCACGCAGGTGGTGCCCGCACTCGAGGAGAAGGCCCCCGGTCACTGGGCCGCCTGCATCAAGCAGCCCGCCAACACCACCGATTTCTTCCTGCCGGCCGCCGCACTCCGCAGCCGCCGGTCCGCAGCACTTCCCGCGACCTGACCCCAGTGTCAACCGCCTCCGCTCCACCCGCCCGCGCGGTCACCGCGTCGGACGACCGCGCCTTCTTCGGCCATCCACGCGGCCTGGGCCTGCTCGCCGCCGCCGAGATGTGGGAGCGGTTCTCGTACTACGGCATGCGCGCCATCCTCGTGCTCTACCTGACGAGGGCGCTCCACTGGTCCGCCCAGGATGCGTCGCGACTCTACGGGGCCTACACCGGCGCGGTCTACCTCACCCCCATGATCGGCGGCTACCTCGCCGACCGCTATCTCGGCACCCGCCGGTCGCTGGTGCTCGGGGGCGTGATCATCGCGCTCGGCCACTTCATGCTGGCCATCGACAGCATGACGTTCTTCTACGCCGGCCTCGTGATGGTCGTCATCGGCACCGGCTTCTTCAAGCCGAATGTCTCCACCATGGTCGGCCAGCTCTACGCGGAGGGCGACCCGCGACGCGACGCCGGCTTCACGATCTTCTACAGCTGCTTCAACTTCGGCGCCTTCCTCGCCCCGCTGGTCTGCGGGTTCCTCGCCGAGGACGAGCGGTTCGGCTGGCATCTCGGCTTCGGCGCCGCCGGCGTCGGGATGGTCCTCGGCCTGATCGTCTACCTGCTCGGCCGCGACAAGTACCTCCCCGGCATCGGCCTCGTCCCCGATCATCGGCACGATGCGGAAGAGCGCGCCGAGATCGCCGAGCTGGGCATCCCGTCGTACGGCCGCAACGCCGCGCTCGGCGCCACCGGCGGTGTGGTGCTCGCGACGCTCGCCTCCGTCGGCACCTGGTCGCAGGTCGGCATCCCGACCTGGCTCTTCTCGCTGTCCGGGCTCATGTCGCTGCTTTACGGCGTGATCATCGGCGCCGCCTTCACCGTCGCGGTGCTCGGCACGCAGGGTGAGGAGCGGAAGCGGGTGTGGGCACTGGTGATGGTCTCGACGTTCGTCGTGTTCTTCTGGCTCGTCTTCGAGCAGGCGGGCAGCTCGCTCACGCTCTTCGCCGATCGCGACACCGACCGCTCCTTCGGGATGTTCGGCATCGACACCATCCCGGCAAGCTGGTTCCAGAGCATCCAGCCGCTCTGCATCATCCTCCTCGGCCCCTTCGCCGGCTGGTTCTGGCTCTACCTCAGCAAGCGCGGGCGCGAGCCGGCCACCACGATGAAGATGGTGTACGGCCTCTTCCTTGCCGGACTGGGATTCTTCCTGCTCTACTTCGCCGGCCGCGCGGTGGATGCCGGTGACAAGGTGTCGCCGCTCTGGCTCATCGGGGCCTATCTCTGCCACAGCTTCGGTGAGATCGCCCTCTATCCCGTCGGCCTGAGCTACGTCACGAAGGTCGCACCGGTGCAGTTCGTGTCGCTGCTGATGGGCACCTGGTTCCTCGCCATCTCGGCCGCGAACTTCCTCGGTGGCTTCCTCGCCGGCCTGATCGACGAGATCCCGAGCCGCGCGACCTTCTTCACCATCCCCACCGCCACCGCCTGGGGCGCCGGCGTGCTCATGCTGCTCTCCGTCCCGCTGCTCCGCCGGCTCACGCGTTCCGTCCCGGCGGCATAGTCACCAGGTTCGTTTCGCGGGCTGGCATCGTGGACAGTGTTCATGCGGAAGGCATGGATCACGGAACGGTCGGGCGCCTCGTGTCGGTCCGTGTCGTTTGGGAGATCGTCAACAGGGTTCACGCGGAAAACGCGGAAAGCGCGGAAACGTTCTACCGGATCGCGAGCGTCCATGCAGCCCGGCCTGCTGGAAATGCTGTAGGAACTGCGGGCGCGGTTTCGCAGTTCCTACAGCATCTCGTCACTTGCACAGCCACCGACGCCCGCGACCCCGGCTGACCTTTTCCGCGTTTTCCGCGTTTTCCGCGTGAACCCTGTTGAAGATCTCCCGAAGGGCACCGACCACCGCCGCGCGAAAGAACTCTCCGTGATTCACGCGTTTTCCGCGTGAACCTTGTCGACGATCTCGCGAAGGGCACCGATCACCGCCACGCGAAAGAACTTTCCGTGATTCCGCGTTCTCCGCGTGAACACTGTCGACGATGCCACCATCACGACGACCCGCGACCCACGAACCGCGCGACTAGAACGAGAACAGGTTCGTGATCAGCGACCGCTCGCGCGCCCGGCGCGTCTCGTCGGGATCCTGCCAGAAGATGCGCGTGAAGTTGCCGGAGGTCAGGCGCACCTCCCAGTTCCCGGAGCGCTGGTCCGGGTTCAGCGCATACACCAGGTCGAAGCGGTAGACCACGCGCGAGCGGGGCGGCACCGAGAAGAGCACGCTGGTGCCGAGTGACGACCGGAACGGCGTCTCGACGCCGTATGGCGCGCGGCCGGCCCACAGCTTGCCCGTCTCGAAGAACGCCGCGCCGCCCACGTCGCCGAAGCCCCACGGCCGGCCGAAGACGTGCCGCTGCTCGCCACGCAGGATCACGCGGCTCTGTCCTCCCTCGTACGACTCGCGCAGGCCGCGCACGCCCACCCGCGACGCGCCCAGCGGCACCTGGAACGGCACCCGCACGTCGTTGCCGCCCGTGTACTCCACCGAGCCGATCGTCGTGGACTTGAGCGACGGCTTCACGTAGGCCGCCGTCCGGCCCGTCACCAGCCGGCCGTCCCAGCCGCTGCTGTGTGACTTGCGCCCCGAGAAGATCCACTCCGAGCCCACGAACACCTTGTCGGTGCCCCACCCCGCGTACGCATCCCCGGACACGAAGAAGTCCGAGGTCGTGATGCCGCGCAGCTTCACCGGACGGCCGAACTGCCCGCCGAACTGCACGCCGATGCGGAGGTCCTGCACACCCGTCAGCGCGTCGAACCCCTGCACCGGAAGGAACCGCAGCGCGCGGCCGCCGAAGAGCAGGTTCATGCGCGTGATCTTCTGCGGCGGTGCCGGCAGCACCGGCAGCGCCTCGGCGAACGACACCGCGCCACTGTCGGTCACCAGCACCGCCCCACCCACGTCCTCCCCGTCATAGCTCACCGAGGCGCCCGCCAGCAGCAGGGCACCCGGCCGGCCGATCCGGGCCACGCCGCCGACCGAGGCGAAGCTCCGCTTCACGCGCTGGTACGGCAGGCCGCCGCTGTCGCGCAGGAAGCGCACGTAGTCGTCGTCGCGCCCCACCAGCGCGCGGAAGCCGAAGCGCTGCAGGTCGGTGTAGAACGGGTAGCGCACCTCGGCATCGGCGCGGCTGCCAAGGCCGTAGCGGTTCCAGGCCACGCTGCTCTGGATCGGCCGGCCGAACGTCACGGCCGTCCGCATCCGCATCGTCCGGCCGTCGCGCAGCGCGCCGTTGCTGCGCCACCCCACCTCGAACAGCACGCCGCGCCCCATCAGGTTCGAGTTGCCGATGGTCAGCCCACGCAGGTTGGTGCCGCTCACGTTCGCCCCGAGGATCATCGCTACTTCGTCCACGGTCGCCACGATCAGCTGCACGCCATCGCCGTCCGGGTACACCAGCACCCGCGCATCCTGCAGGAACCACTGCGCGCGCAGCACGCGCTCGGTCTCGCGGCGCTTGATCTCCGTGCACAGGTCACCCTCGCGGAACTGCACGAACTCGCGGATCACGCTGGCCCGCGAGTCCGCGTGGAACTTCCGCACCAGCCCCGTGATCAGCCGCGACGACGCCGAGCGGCCGCCGAACTCCGGGCCCATCGGCTCGATCGAGATCTTCGTGATCCGCTGCCCGAGGCAGCGCTTGAGGGTCGTGTCGGCGCTGGTGATCACCGTCGTCGTCGGGGGTGGCGGCGACGGTGTGGCCGGCGGCGTGACCTGGGCGGTGCCGCGCGTGGCAAGCAGGGCACCGGTCACCAGCAGGAGCCAGCGCCTCATCAGCGCCCCATCTTCCGTTTCAGCTCCGCCAGCCGCTCGTCGGCGGCCTGTGCGCGTGCCGCATCGTCCAGCCCGCGATACTCCGACGCGTCGGCCCGGTCGGGCGCCGGCGCCCCCGGCGCCTCGCTCCCCGGTGCCGAGGGCGCCGGCCCGATCCCCGTCACGCCACGCAGCTCGGCCTCCATCGCCGACACCGTCTGCTCGGCCAGCGACAGCTCCTCCTCCTGCACCCCGAGCTTCCGCTCCAGCAGCGAGACCGTGCTGCGCTGCGTCTCCGCGAAGCGCTCCGCCACCGCCACCGTCTCCGTGTCGTCGATCTGCCGCGCCAGGTCGCTGCGGCGCAGGATGGTCGCCAGCTCGGTGCGAGCCGCCGCCAGCCGTTCCCGCGATGTCGCGCAGGCCTTCCGCACGTCGTCGCGCGCGAGGCGCGCCACGGCCAGCGTCTGCTTCATTTCCGCCAGCTGGCGGCGCGAAGATGGATTGCCGAACGACGACGACACCGGGGCGCTGGGAAACGGGGACTGGGATGCGACGATGCTCACGCCAGAGTACCCACGCGTGCAGCATCGCCGCAACCGCTATGCGCGCACCAGGACCGTCATGACGCCAGTCGCCAGCGCGCCTCGTCCTGCACCTGCCGCATCAGGCGTTCGGGTGTGTGCTGGCCGGGAAACAGCAGGCGGTCACTGACCCGGTTCAACGCCTGCCGGATCAGCGGAAACTCCCCTGCGGCACGGGCGAACACCGGACGCAGCCCCGTGCTGTCCGCCAGCCGGTGCTCGGCCGCCAGCAGGAAGCCCTGCCGGCCCATCTCGTCGTAGTAGGTCAGGTCGGGGCCTCCCTTGCGCCACTTGCGGAGCATCACGTGGTCCGGGAACAACCCCGAGAGCCACAGCGCATGGTTCGCGAGGTGCTGCCGAACCAGGAAGCTCCGGTCCGGGTCGGACGACGCCGCATCCGAGAGCAGCCCGGCCAGCGTGTCGTAGGTGGCGTCATCGTGCACCGCCACACGCCAGGCGCGATCGTGCCCGGCGAAGTGCACCACGACGCTCGCCACGTAGTCGGCCACCACGCGTTCGCCCTCGCCCAGCTCGCGCAGGGAGTGCCGCACCACCACGTACACGAACAGCGGCAGCGACGCCCGCACCGCCCGCGCGTCCCCGGTCAGCGCCACCAGCAGCCGCGGGTCGTCCAGCAGCGCGTCGATGCCCTCGTGCCGCAGCGCATCCTCGGCCGCCTCGCGGTCGCGCGGGGACTCCCGCGCCACGAGGTGCAGGGCCAGCTGTGCGTCGTCACGAGTCAACGTGTGGCGAAGGTCGGCCTGGATCATGCGTCCGTTCTCCGTGCTGGCGGTGGGCGGGCAGGGCTGAGCGAGGACCGTTCCGACACGATACCCCCCAGCGACGCCGCGGGACGGCGCGGGGCAACACCCGGACCACCGGCACGGCCGGCAGCGTTCGCGCGCATCGATCCCGTGTGCATTAGGTCGCGTGGCCCGCATCATGCCGCTCGTGGTATCGGCCCCCGTCGCCGCAGGGTTAGATTCGTCCGGTTCCTCCTGCCGTTCCCACCCACCCGTCCGACGTGCTCCGCATCTGCATCCCGGTCCACAACGAAGCCACCACCATCGGCGTGCTGCTGTGGCGCCTCCGGTCGGTCTTTCAGGGCTTCTCCCGGGAGTACGATGTCGTCGTGTACGACGACGCGAGCACCGACGGCACCGCGGAGGTCCTGGAGCCGTACCGCTCGGTCATGCCGCTCACGGTGCTGCGCAACGGCACGCACGTGGGTTACGCCGGCAGCATCGATGCCCTCGTGCGGCACGTGGCAGCCGATGACGAGTACGCGCGCCGCGATACGATGGTACTGATGCAGGGCGACTTCACCGAGTCACCCGAACACCTGCCGGAGCTCGTGAAGCGCTTCGAGGGCGGCGCCGACCTGGTGGCGGTCCATCGTACCGTCTCCGACGCCACGCCGCAGGACGAACGCCGCCTGCGCCGCTGGGGCCGCTGGGCGGTGAAGCCGTTCCTCCGCCTGCCGCCGCTGGCAGATCCCTTCACGGGCTTCCGCCTGATCCGCATTTCGGTGCTCCGCGACCTGCTGAAGGCCATGGGCAGCCGCCCCGTCTGCGCCGGCGAGGGCTGGGCGGCGAACGTCGACTTCGCGCTGAACGTCACGCCCTTCGCGCGGCGGATCGAGAACGTCGAGTTCGCCCCGCGCTACGACGTGCGGCAGCGGGCCTCGCGGCGGCGCGGCTGGCCCGATGTCGTCGCGCTCTTTCACTGGGCGCGCGCGGCCCGGCGCACCGCGCGACCGGCGCCGGGTGGCAAGCCGCTCCCGGATTCCCCGCGGGCCGAACGCACCACGGAACCCACGCAGGTGGCGGCACCGCTCGAGCGCGGCCAGCGCGCCGCCCCGTCGGAGCGGGAGCGCGACCGGTCCGAGCGTCGCCCCCGCGGCGGCGACCGTCCCGACCGGTCATCGCCGCGCGAGCAGGCGGGCGCAGCCGCGCCTCCCCCCGCCCGCGAGGAGCGCCAGCCGCGCGAGGCCCGTGGTGCCCGCGAGGAGCGCGCGCTCCGTGGCGAGGACCGCCCCGCCCCGCGCTCCGACGACCGAGGCAGGAAGGCCGACAGGCCGCCACGTGAGCCGCGCCTGCCCCGGGGTGAGCGGGAGCCGGTCCGCACCACGGAGCCGGTGGCCGCAACGGCCCCACAGGCCGCGCCCGTCGCCGGTCCCGACGACGAGCTCCCGCCGCGTCCGCCGCTCGAGGCCTCCGTCGGGGAACGCATGGACGCCGACGCCCCCGCCGCAGAGGGCGCCGAAGCGGAGGCGTCGGGCGAAGCCGGTGCGGAGCGCAAGGCGCGACGCCGGCGTCGCCGCTCCCGGCGTGCCCGCGGCGAGTCGCGCGGCGGCGAGCCGGGTGACGAGGCCCCGGAATCCGGGGACGACGGGGGAACCCCTGACGACGCGGCGGGTCAGGATGACGGGGGAAGCGATGACGGCGACGGCGACGGCGGCGACGGCGACGTGGGTGGAGCCGAGGCCGGCGCCGAGGGCGCGCGGCGCAAGCGTCGCCCGCGCCGGCGCCGCCGGGGTCGACGCCCGGGCAGCACCGACGGCGCCGACGATGCTTCCACTCCACCTGCTGCCGATCCGCCGGCGGCGTGACGCCGTCGTCCCGTACCGGGGGGTGCCAGTGCCGTACGTCCGAACCGCCTCACTGCTCGGCCTCGTGGCCGGCCTCTCCGCTTCGTCCGCGCCGGAAGCGGTACCGTCCCGCGCTGCCCAGCCGGCCCCGGCCGCCAGCCAGCCGGTCGTCACCCCGCGCATTCCCCCCGTCGGCGAGCGGCTCACCTACGACGTGAAATTCAGCGCGGTGCGCGTCGGCTCCGGCTTCATGGAAACCGTCGGGTACGAATCCGTCCGCGGGCTCAACGCGCTCCATGTGCGATTCGTCGTTCGAGGCGGCACCTTCTTCTACAAGGTGAACGACGTCCTCGAGAGCTGGATCGACACCACCCGCTTCCTCTCCCTCCGGCACAAGCAGGACCTGTCGGAAGGGTCGCGCGACCGGGAGCGCACCTTCGAGTTCTTCCCCGAACGGCGCACCTTCTCCCAGGACGGCCAGCCCGAGGTCCCGGGCGTCGCTGACCCGCTCGATGAGGGAAGCTTCCTCTACTTCGTCCGGCGCGTGCCCCTCGAGGTCGGCCGCACCTACGAGTTCCCGCGCTACTTCAAGCCCGACCGCAACCCGGTGCGCATCATCGTGCTGCGGCGTGAGCGCATCCGCGTGCCGGCGGGCGAGTTCAACACCATCGTGATCCAGCCGATCATCAAGGCGAAGGGACTCTTCAGCGAAGGCGGAAAGGCGCAGGTCTGGCTCACCGACGATTCCACCCGCGCCATGGTGCAGATGAAGTCGTCGCTCCCCATCGGCTCGCTCAACCTCTACCTTCGCGAGTACCGCCCGGCAACGGGCGCCGCACCGGTCCGCGGCAACTGATCCGCGGCAAGATCCGCGGCAGCTGATCCGCGCCCCCCCGAGCCGCGCCGCCCGCACTCCCCGCCACTCGCCGCGTCCCGCATGCACATCGTCGTCGAGGCCATCGCGATCACGCGCAACCTGCGCGGCATGGGACGCTACGCCCGGAGCCTGCTGTCGGCCATGCCCGCCGTGCGCCCCGACCTGCGCTACTCGATCTTCGCCCGCAACGCGGCCGACGTGGGTCCGCTGCGCGAGCAGCTCGCGGCACTCCCGCACGTGCTCGAGCGCGCGACGATCGGCCCGGCATCGGCGATGCCCGCCGTGGACTGCGACGTGGCGTGGTACCCCTGCAACTTCACCACGCACCTGCCACGCAGCGGGGCGATCGTGCCGACCGTGCACGACCTCTTCCCGATGCTGCAGCTCGACGGCCGGTGGTGGAAGTTCTACAAGCGCACCCGCGCCAGGCGTCGCTACACGCGCACCATCGGGCGCGCCGACCAGGTCATCACCGGCGCCACGCGCGCCGCCGAGGAACTCGTCGCGACATTCGGCATCGCACGCGAGCGGGTCAGCGTCGTGCCGCACGCCGCTGACGACTTCCGCGCTGCGGATCCCACACTCGTCGACGCGCTGCTCACGCGCCTCGGCGTGACGGGCCCGTTCCTGCTCGCCGTCGGCTCGCAGGAGCCGCGCAAGAACCTCGGCGTGCTCTACGAGGCCATGCGTCACCTGGAGCGGCAGGGGTGCGACATCCCCCTCGTCCTCTGCGGCCCGCGCGGCATCCACGGCTTCCGCGAGGGCGACGCCACGCCACGCTGGCTGCGCCACGCCGGCTTCGTGCGCGACGATGAACTCGCCGCACTCTACGCCCGCGCCAGCGCGCTCGTCTTCCCGTCGCGCTACGAAGGCTTCGGGCTCCCCGTCCTCGAGGCGATGACGGTGGGCGGCGCCGTCATCTGCTCCGATGCGAGCACGATGCCCGAGGTCGGCGGCGACGCGGTGCTGTACTTCCCGCCCGACGATGCCGACGCCCTCGCCGCACAGGTCCTGCGGCTGCTGCAGGAACCGGCACTCCGCGCCGCCCTGCTCCGTGCCGGCACCACGCAGGCAGCGAAGTACGCATGGGCGCGCAGCGCGGCAGGCACGCTCGCCGCGTTCGACGCCGCGATCGGGCGCTCGCGCACCACCGCCTCCTGAAACGCCGAACGGCGGACCGTCGCGGGTCCGCCGTTCGCCTGCACGCCACCCGTGCCGGTGTCAGTACGTGCGCGGGGAGTTCACCTTGTCCCGGAGGCGTCGCGCCGCACCCGGCGCCACCACCAGCATCACGCCGTACACCACCGCGCCTATCAGCAGGATCTTCACCGCCAGCCCGATCAGCGGGAAGAACAGCACGCCGATCAGCTTCAGCGCAAAGAGGCCGAGCAGGGCCAGCACACCGATCGTGAAAATCGTCTTCAGCATTTCATCTTCCTCCGGGAAGTCCTGCCCCGACTACGGTCCCGGTGACCCGGGAGTTTCAGTGCCGGCGATATTGCCCTCATGCCCTCCAGGATGAATACACCGTGACCCGCACCAGCGCTGACGTCGTCATCATCGGAGCCGGGGTGTCGGGGCTCTGCAGTGCCCTCGCCCTCGCCGACGATGGCCTCGATGTCGTCCTCGTGTCCGACGTCCGGCCGGGCGAGGCGTCCGCTGCCGCCGGCGGGATCCTCGACACCGCCCACGGCTGCGCCGCGACCGATCCCGGGCTGCAGGCCGTCTTCCGCCAGGCGCGCGACCTCTGGCCGGCCTTCACCGCATCGCTCTGCGACCGCACCGGCGTCCCGGTGCCGATGAACCGCGATGGCATACTCGAGCTCGCCACATCGATCCACGCGGCGGACGCCCTCCGCGACCGCGCCGGCGTCGAGGCGGAGTGGTTGGACGCCGCCGCGCTCACCGCCCTCGAGCCGCAGCTCGGCCACGCCAAGGGCGCCCTGCGCCACCGGCACGACGGCGCCGTGAATCCGCTGGTCCTGCTCCGCGCGCTGAAGGCCGCCGTCGGGCGCCATGTCCACGTCAGGATCGTGACCGGCACCGTCGCCGGCATCTCCCCGGGGGCTGCCGGCGCCGCCACCGGCATCGCGCTCGCCGACGGAACCGCGATCAGCACCATGCGCGTCGTCCTCGCCGCCGGCGTCTGGTCGGGCGACATCACCGGGCTGCCCAGCCCGCTTCCGCTGGCGCCGCTCAAGGGCCAGATGATCTCGGTCGCCAGCCGCGCCCTCCGCCACGTGGTCATGCTCGGCGACGGCTACGCCATTCCCCGCGGGGACGGACGGACGATCCTCGGCACCACGGCAGAGCACGCCGGATTCGATGCCCGCCACACCGAGGAGGGCGTGCAGGCCATCCGCGCCCTCGCCACCGCCATCCTCCCTGCACTCGGCTCGGCCGGGCTGCTCAACGCCTGGGCGGGCTTCCGACCCATGACGCCGGACGGGCTGCCCATCATCGGCCCCGATCCCATCGCGCCGTCGCTGATCTACGCCTGCGGTCACGGCAGGAACGGCATCCTGCTGGCCCCGCTGACAGGCCAGCTCGTGCACGCGGCGGTCACGCTCCGACCGGCGCGAACCGATGGAAACGCCTTCAGCCCGTTACGACTTCGGTGACAGGAACGGCCGCCAGACACATCACGGCTGCAGTAACCAGCTAAACGAATTCTCTAGGTTACAGTCCTTCCGATGCCCATTCCGCGCCGATACTTTCCCGGCACACCGGACAGCGCGGCGGCGCGACGGCGGTAGAGCGGCGTATCGTCGGCGCTCCCGTCCCGCTCGAGGCGACGTCCCTGGCTGTCGGATCATGGAAGAACGCCTGTACCAGATCCTCGGACGCCACCGCGCCGAGCCCCTTCCCGAGCGCAAGCCCAGCTGGCTCAAGGTCAAGGCGCCCGGGGGCGGGAACTACATGCACATCAAGGGGATGATGCGCGACCTCGGCCTGCACACGGTCTGCGAGGAGGCGCACTGCCCGAACATCGGTGAGTGCTGGGAGCACGGCACCGCCACGTTCATGATCCTCGGCGACGTCTGCACCCGGAACTGCGCCTACTGCGCCGTGTCGCACGGCCGTCCGCCCAGCTTCGACCTGGCCGAGCCGGAGAAGGTCGCCAGCGCCGTGGCGGCCATGAACCTGCGCCACGCCGTCATCACCTCGGTGGACCGGGACGACCTCCCCGATTTCGGCTCGCATCACTTCCACGAGACGATCCGCCTGATCCACGAGATGGTGCCGGCCTGCTCGGTCGAGGTGCTCGTCCCCGACTTCCAGGGCCGGCAGGACGCCGTGGAGCACGTGCTCGATGCGCGGCCGGAGATCTACAACCACAACACCGAGACGGTGCCGCGGCTGTACAAGAAGGCGCGGCCGGGCGGACGCTACGAGCGGGTGCTGAACATCTTCCGCATCGCCAAGGCGCACGCGCCGGACATCCTCACCAAGACGGGCATCATCCTCGGCATGAGCGAGACCATCGAGGAGGTCGTGGAGGTCATGAAGGACCTCCGCTCGGTGGACGTCGACATCCTCACGCTGGGCCAGTACCTGAAGCCGTCCGAGAGTCACATCGCCCTCGACCGATACTACACCCCGGCGGAGTTCCGTCACCTGCGCGACGCGGGCATGGCGATGGGCTTCCGCCATGTCGAGAGCGGCCCGCTGGTGCGGTCGTCGTACCATGCCTGGGAGCAGGTGCAGGCCGCCACGGTGGCCTGAGGGGTCTGCTGGTCCCGGTGGCCGCGCGGAGTAGTCGCGGGGTCGCTGCGCAGTTCGTGCCTCGCGTCGCTCACAGTAGGGAGCGTCCTGACCATCGTGTGCCTGCCCCCACCGGGCAGGCGCATGACTCGTGGACAGCATGTCCGCCAGTTCAACCCACTGTCGCCCAACCCATGGCCAAGCGCACCTCCCCGGCGAAAGCCTCGCCGAAGTCCGCTGCGTCCGCGCCGCCCGCCGCGCCGGATGCGGAGCGCACGCTCCATCTCTCGCTGCTCCGCTCCATGCTGCTGCAGCGGCGCTTCGAGGAACGCTGCGCCGAGGCGTACGCCATCGGCCGCATCGGCGGCTTCTGCCACCTCTACATCGGGCAGGAGGCTGTGAGCACCGGCACCCTCAGCCTGCTGCGGCCCGACGACTACATGATCACCACCTACCGTGACCACGGCCAGGCGCTCGCCCGCGGCATCACGCCGCGTGCCGTGATGGCCGAGCTCTTCGGCCGCATCGACGGCTGCGCCGGCGGCAAGGGTGGATCGATGCACATGTTCGACAAGGCCACCGGCTTCCTGGGCGGCCACGGCATCGTCGGCGGGCACCTGCCGATCGCCACCGGCGTCGGCTTCGCGATCAAGTACCGCGGCGGCGACCAGGTGATCTGCTGCTTCTTCGGCGAGGCGGCCGTGAACAACGGCGCGTTCCACGAGGCACTCAACATGGCCTCGCTCTGGAAGCTGCCCGTGCTCTTCATCATCGAGAACAACCGGTACGGCATGGGCACCGCCGTCGAGCGCGCCTCCGCCATCAACGACATCTACCAGCGGGCCGGCAGCTACGACATGCACCGCGCGGTGGTGGACGGGCAGGACGTGCTCGCCGTGCGCGCCGCCGTGGAGGAGGCCGTGGCCCGCGCACGCAGCGAGCAGAGCCCCACGCTGCTCGAGATGCGCACCTACCGCTTCATGGGCCACTCGATGTCCGACGCGGTCAGTGGCACCTACCGCACCAAGGCCGAACTCGACGAGCACCTCGAGCGCGACCCGATCTCGCTGCTGCGCGCGCACATGGAGTCGCGCGGCACGCTGTCCGAGGCGGTGATGCACGAGATGGACACCGAGATCAAGGCGATCGTGCAGGATTCCTGGGACTTCGCCGAGGCCAGCCCGGAACCCCCGCTCGCGGCCCTGATGGAGAACATCTACGTGGACACCACCTCTGATTCCGGCGCCGCCGGGGCGTGGGGCTGAACCGATGGCAATCATCACGTACCGTGACGCGCTGAACCAGGCCCTCCGCGAGGAGATGCAGCGCGACGCGCGCGTCTTCCTGATGGGCGAGGAAGTCGGTGTCTACCAGGGCGCCTACAAGGTGTCGAAGGGGCTGCTGCAGGAGTTCGGCGAGATGCGCGTGGTGGACACGCCGATCACCGAGCTCGGGTTCGCCGGCGTCGGCGTCGGCGCCGCGATGGTGGGGCTGCGCCCGATCATCGAGTTCATGACCTGGAACTTCGCGCTGCTGGCGCTGGACCAGGTGGTGAACGCGGCCGCCAAGATGCTCTACATGTCCGGCGGGCAGTTCAACATCCCGATGGTCTTCCGCGGACCGAACGGTGCCGCGCTGCAGCTGGGGGCACAGCACAGCCAGGCCTGGGAAAGCTGGCTCGCGCACATCCCGGGGCTCAAGGTCGTCGCCCCCGGCACGCCATACGACGCGAAGGGGCTGCTCAAGGCCGCCATCCGCGACGACAACCCGGTGTGCGTGCTCGAGGGCGAGATGCTCTACAACAACAAGGGCGAGGTGCCCGACGGCGAGTACATCGTGCCGCTCGGTGTCGCGGACCTGAAGCGCACCGGCGAGCACGCCACGATCGTCACCTGGGGCAAGCAGGTGCTGGTGGCGATGGCGGCCGCCGACCAGCTCGCGAAGGACGGCATCCGGCTCGACGTCGTGGACCTGCGCAGCATCCGTCCCCTGGACGAACGCGCGATCATCGACAGCGTGCGCAAGACCAACCGCTGCGTGGTGCTCGAGGAAGGCTGGTACTTCGCCGGCGTCGGTGCGCAGGTGGCCGACCTGGTGCAGCGCGAGTGCTTCGACGACCTCGACCACCCGGTGCTGCGCGTGACACAGGCCGACGCACCGATGCCGTACGCGAAGCAGCTGGAGAAGGCGGCCAAGGCCGACCTGCCGAAGACCATCGCCGCGGTCCGCCGCGTCCTCTACCTCGACTGATCCCACTCCGCCGGTATCCTGACGATGGCCACCAAGGTGATGATGGAAGCGCTCTCTCCGACCATGGAAGAGGGGCGCCTCGTGAAGTGGAACAAGAACGAGGGCGATGTCGTGAAGGCGGGCGACGTGCTCGCCGAGGTCGAGACCGACAAGGCGATCATGGAGCTGGTCGCCCGCGGCGACGGCGTCCTCCGGGCACGCCTGATCCCCGAAGGCACCACCACGCCGGTCGGCCAGCTCATCGGCGTGATCGCTGCGCCCGACGAGGACATCGCGTCGCTGACGGCTGCGGCTGGCCCGGCCGCCCCGGCCCCCGCAGCCGCCGCTCCGGAGGCTCCAGCGGCTCCAGCGGCTCCACCTGCTCCAGCAGCGGCCGCCCCGCCGGTCCCGGCCGCGCCGGCCGCCGCGGTCGCCCCGCGTACCACCATGCCCCACGTGATCGACCACGCGTCGGAGCAGCCGTTGCACGCAAGCGACACCGGGGGTAGACAGCTTGCATCACCCCTGGCCCGCCGGATGGCCAGCGAACGCGGCCTGGACATCAACCAGGTGCGGGGATCCGGCCCTGGCGGACGGATCATCAAGCGCGACATCGAGGAGGCGATGGCAGGCGGCACGGCACTCCTGGCCGGCGCCCGTCCCACCGCCGCCGGTGCGAGCGCCGCCGACTACACCGACCAGCCGCTGACCCAGATCCGCAAGACGATCGCCCGGCGCCTGGCGGAGTCCATCGGCCCGATCCCCACCTTCTACCTGACGGCCGAGTTCGACCTCGGCCGCGTCACCGACATGCGCGCCGCCATGGCCGCGATCGGCCCGGAGTACAAGGTCAGCGTCAACGACATCATCCTGAAGGCCGTTGCCGTCGCCCTGACCCGGCATCCGGAGGTCAATTCCCACTGGATGGGCGACAAGATCCGCCAGCACAGCCGTGTGCATGTCGGCATGGCAGTCGCGATGCCCGAGGGGCTGATCACCCCGGTCATCTTCGACGCCAACCAGAAGGGGCTGTCGCAGATCAGCCAGGAAGCCCGCGAGCTGGCCAAGCGCGCCCGCGAGCGGAAGCTCCAGCCGCACGAGTACACGGGGGCGACGATGTCGGTGTCGAACCTGGGCATGCTCGGCATCGACGAATTCACCGCCATCATCAACCCGCCCGAAGCCGCCATCCTGGCCGTCGGCGCGGTGGAAGACAAGCCGGTGGTGATCAACGGCGCCATCGAAGTCCGCAAGCGGATGCGCGTGACACTCTCCTGTGACCACCGGGTGATCGATGGAGCACTGGGCGCACAATTCTTGCAGAGTTTGAGGCGTCTAATCGAAAATCCGCTCATGCTGGTGTATTGAAATATCACTGATTCCGGGCCTCATGGCGCACGACGAAAACCCGACCACTGAGGCTCGCGACGAGGCGCCCTCCCCTGCGGAATCCGGCCAGCCGGACCCAGCCAGCGGCGTACCGGACGAAGGGTCCGGCGCGGCGGAGCCCGAGGCTGCCGCACCGCGCCGGTTCACCCTGGCGTCACTGCTCGACCTCGACGACGCCGATCTCGCCGAGCCGCTGTCACGGACGGCGCCACCGGAACACCGGTGGGAGCAGCTGTCGCTCCGGGTCACGCCCGAGACGGGTGAGGCCATTCCCTCCTCCATCCGCTCCGGCCAGGCGTCCTCGCCGCCGGGCGGGGAGATGGAGCTGATCCCGGGACTCGACGATCCCGGTGCCGTCGAGGTGCCGGTGTACCTGGCCGGCCGGACGCTTTTCGAGTTCCTGCACCCCACAGGTGAGGCCGACCCGCCACAGGCGGCGCCGGTCGAGCAGCCCGACCAGGCCGACTGGGCCGTGTCCGGCGCGATCGAGCCTCCGAAGCTCCTCGCGTCCGCCGTCGAGGAGCCGGCCTCGGTGCACAAGCCGACGCCTGCGCATGTGAAGCCGCTCGCGCTGGCCACGAAGTCGGTGCGCCGACCGCGCCGCCGCATGGACGCCCCGGTCGCGAACTTCGAGAAGTCGGAGTCGGCGTCGGTGCTCTGGCCCAGCCGGCGCTCCCCCACCACGCCGGGCATCATCGTCCGTGAATGCGCACGCTGCCGCGCCCCCTTCACGGCGGAGCGCTGCGAGTCGTGCGGCCACGGCGAATCGGTCGCACCGCGGCTCGCGCCGCTCAGCGCCCCCCAGCGCCTCGTCGGCTACCTGCTCGACCACAAGAGCCGCGCCGTGCGGACCATCAGCGCGCTGCTGCTTGCACCGGGCGAGCTCACCGCCGACTACCTCGCCGGTCACCGGCGCCGGTACTTCGGGCCCGGTGTCGTGTTCGGCATCGCCATCGTGATCCTGCTCGCCACCTGCATGCTCGCCGGACTCCGGCCGCGGCCTGATCGCGCGCTCGCCATCGGCGACGATCGCACCGAACTCGCCGCTGCCGGCCTTGCGGACCGGCAGATCACCGGCACGATGTACGAGCAGCCCGACGCGGTGCGTGACACGCTCCAGCTCGTCAACCGCTTCCCGGTCGTCTGGGTGGCACTCATGCTGCTCGGCGTGCTGTCGGTGGTCGCCGCGATGCGGATCACGCAGCGCCGCGACGGACCCGCCGAGATGGTCTTCACCGCCCATTTCACGGGCTGGTTCGTCGTCTGGTGGGCGCTCCTCGTGCCGGCGTCGCTGCTCCTGCTCCGCTGGGGCTTCGAGTACGCGGCCGTGCTCAACGACGTCACCGCGGTGCGCTACATCGACGACGGCCAGGTGGCCGGCATGTCGCGCATCTGGAACGCACTGCGGGCGATGGTCATCACCCCGTGGTTCCACAGCGCGCTCCTCGCCTGCGGCATCGTGCCCTGGTGCGTGCTGGCCTACCGCCGCGCCTTCGAGGATCCGTGGGCCCGCGCCATCGTCGCCGGCGTGATCACTGCCGCCGTCCCCCTCCTCCTCCTCCTCCCGTTCGCCTGACCCGCCGCGACACCAGTGTGGCCGCCCCTCGCCACACTGGAGCCGACCGGTGGAACCGGGCATCTTTCCCGGGCTCCCGTTCCGGCATGGACCGGTGAGCCACGGTGCGGCGTCTGCCGCCCGCTCCCCCACGCGAGATCGTCATGGCTTCGTTCGACGTCATCATCCTCGGCGGCGGTCCCGCCGGGTACGTCTGCGCCATCCGCAGTGCGCAGCTTGGCCTCCAGGTCGCAGTCATCGAGCGTGAAGCGCTCGGCGGCACCTGCGTCCTCTGGGGCTGCATCCCCGCCAAGTCGCTCCTCGAGAGCGCGTCGCTGGCCAACAAGGTGCGGAAGGCGGCCGAGCATGGCATCACCACCGGCGAGGTGCAGTTCGACTTCGGGACGGCGATGAAGCGTTCGCGCGGGGTCAGCACCCAGAACTCCAAGGGCGTCGAGTTCCTCCTCAAGAAGAACAAGGTCACCTGGATCCGCGGCACCGGGCGCGTGACCAACGCGACCACCGTCGAGGTCAAGGATGCCGACGGCAAGGTCGAGTCGCACAGCGCCAGGAAGGCCCTCGTCATCGCGACCGGCTCCCGCGTGCGCGGCCTGCCGCAGGTCGGACTCGACATCAACCGCAAGTCCGTCCTGTCGTCCGACGAGGTCCTGGTCCTCGAGGCCGCACCGAAGACCATGGCGGTCGTGGGCGCCGGTGCCGTGGGCTGCGAGTTCGCCGACGTCTTCAACGCCTTCGGCACGCAGGTCACCCTGATCGAGGTCGCGCCGCGCATCCTCCCGATCGAGGATGCCGACTGCTCCGCCGAGCTCGCCCGTGCCTTCAAGAAGCGCGGGATCGAGTCGGTGACCGGGGCGAAGATCACCGCCGCCAAGGTCGGCGAGACCTCGGTGACGCTCTCGTTCGAGGCCGCCGGCCACGCCCGCGTCCTCACGGTGGACAAGGTCCTCGTCGCCGCCGGTCGCGCCCCGAACACCGACGGCTTCGGACTCGAGGCGCTCGGCGTGAAGAAGTCCGACCG
Organism: Gemmatimonadaceae bacterium; assembly: GCA_020851035.1. Lineage (NCBI taxonomy): Bacteria > Pseudomonadati > Gemmatimonadota > Gemmatimonadia > Gemmatimonadales > Gemmatimonadaceae > Gemmatimonadaceae bacterium. The sequence goes on from JADZDM010000014.1 coordinate 45,525, forward strand.
CGGCTTCATCGCGATCAACGAGCGGTTCGAGACCTCGGTGAAGGGTGTCTACGCCATCGGCGACGTGGCCGGCAACCAGATGCTCGCGCACAAGGGCTCGCGCGAGGGCCACGTGCTCGCCGACATGCTCGGCGGGCACGCCACGCACCCGGTGAACTACGGCAACATCCCGAGCTGCACCTACTGCCACCCCGAAGTGGCCTCCATCGGCCTCACCGAGGAGCAGGTCAGGGCCAAGGGCCTCGAGTACAAGGTCGGGAAGTTCCCGTTCTCGGCCAACGGCCGCGCCCGCACCTCGGGCGACACCGACGGCTTCGTGAAGATCATCCGCGACGAGAAGTACGGTGAGATCCTCGGCGCCCACATCGTCGGCGCCCACGCCACCGAGCTCATTCACGAGCTGGTCGTGGCCCGCGAGAACGAGTTCACCGTCGAGGAGATCGACCTCGCGCTGCACGCGCACCCCACGCTGTCTGAGGCGGTGGCCGAGGCGGTCCTCGACTCGATGGGGAAGATGGTCCACGCGTGAGCCGTGCGTGGGTGACGGTGCGCCCGTGAGCACGCGCCGCCTGCTGGTGGTCACCCTCGGGCGCCTGGAGTTCAGCGAGGCGCTCGGGCTGCAGCGGGCCGTGTCGGTGGCGCGCAGCAGCGGCACCGTGCCGGATGACGTGCTGCTGCTGGTGGAGCACCCGCCGGTGGTCACGCTGGGACGCAGTACCAAGGGCGACAACCTGCAGATCCCCGACGCGCTTCTCGCCGCCCGCGGTGTCGCGCGCTTCGAGATCGAGCGCGGGGGCGATGCCACGTTTCACGGGCCGGGCCAGCTCGTGGGGTACCCGATCGTGGACCTGAAGCAGCACACGCAGGACCTGCACTGGTACCTGCGCCAGGTGGAGGAGGCGCTCATCGTCGCCCTCGCGCAGGTGGGGCTCCAGGCCGGTCGCGTGGCGAAGTACACGGGCGTCTGGGTCGACGATCGCAAGATCGCCTCCATTGGCGTGCATGCCCGCGACTGGGTCACGCGCCACGGCTTCGCGCTCAACGTCGACACCGACCTGTCGTACTTCGACCTCTTCACCCCCTGCGGCATCGCCGACGTGGTGATGACCAGCACCCGCCGCGAACTCGGCGAGGCGGCACCGACACTGGCGGCGATGCAGTCCCTCGTCGCCGGTGCCTTCGCGACGACGTTCGCGCTGAGCGCCACCCCGTGCTCCCGCACCGATCTCGAGGCACTCCTGCCTGTGCCGGCGCTGCCCTGACGCCCCTGGTGTGGCCGGGCATCCCGGGCAGCGCGTGCCCACGCCGCGGACGGGCACGCTCGACCGGCACCGGCCGTCTGCCCGGTCCCGTGTGACGGCGGACAGACGGCCCGTGCTATCGTTCAGCATGTCGACGCCAGACGAGATGCCGCCCTCCGGCGCACGCGCCGCAGCAGGTGCGCGCGTGCCGCTGGGACACGCACTGGCGAGCCTCAACACCGAGCAGCGCGCGGCCGTGCTCCACGGCGATGGCCCGCTGCTCATCGTGGCGGGCGCCGGCACGGGAAAGACGCGGACGCTGGTACACCGGGTCGCATCACTGATCGAGCGCGGCGTGCCGGCGGAGCGCATCCTGCTGCTCACCTTCACCCGCCGCGCGGCCGAGGAGATGCTGGTGCGCGTGGAACGCCTCACCGGGCACGCCGGCCGTCGCGTGCAGGGCGGCACCTTCCACGGCACCGCACACCAGGCACTCCGGCGCTTCGGGACGCAGGCCGGCATCGCCGAGGGATTCACGATCCTCGACCAGGGTGACAGCGAGGACCTCATGCAGCTCGCGCGCGCGGCACTCGGCTTCGGTGCGCGTGAACGCCGGTTCCCGAAGAAGGAGACGCTGCAGGCCCTCTACTCGCGCCACATCAACACCGACCGCACCGTCGAGGACCTGCTCCGCGACGGCTTTCCGCAGTACGTGGACGACCTCGCGGACATCGGCCGCGTGTTCGCCGAGTACGTGGAACGGAAGACGGCGCGCAACCTGGTGGACTACGACGACCTGCTGCTGTTCTGGGCGGCGATGCTGGAATCGGAGCCGCTCGGCGAGGCGATCCGCTCGCGCCACGACCACATCCTGGTGGACGAGTACCAGGACACCAACGTGCTGCAGTCGCGCATCCTGCGGGGCCTCTGCCGGTCGCACCGGAACGTCACCGTGGTGGGTGACGATGCACAGAGCATCTACGCCTTCCGCGGTGCGACGGTCCGCAACATCCTCGACTTCCCCCAGCAGTTTCCCGGCACCACCATCGTCACGCTCGACCGGAACTACCGCAGCACGCAGCCGATCCTCGACACCGCGAACGCCGTGCTGGCACAGGCGACGGAGGGGTACCGGAAGCGCCTGCGGAGCGTGGATGACCGTCCGGGCGACCTGCCCTGGCTGGTGCCCACCCGGGATGAGCAGGCGCAGACGATGTTCACCTGCGACCGGCTGCTGGAGCTGGTCGAGACGGAGGGGCTGCGCCTGGACCAGGTCGCGGTGCTGGTGCGCGCGGGCTACATGAGCGCCGACCTCGAGATCGAGCTCGCGGCGCGCCGCATCCCGTTCGAGAAGTGGGGCGGGATCAAGTTCCTCGAGGCGGCGCACGTGAAGGACATGCTCGCCTTCCTGCGCGTGGCCGAGAACCCGCGCGACGAGGTGAGCTGGTTCCGCCTGCTGCAGCTGTTGCCCGGCATCGGTGAGGTGTCGGCGCGGCGCGCGATCGCGGCGCTGGAGGGGGCGGCCTGGCGCGTGGAGGGCCTCGCAGCCTGGCAGGCGCCGCCGCGCGCCGGGGCCACGCACACGGCGCTGGTGTCGCTCATGGCCCGTCTGTCCGCGGCCAGCGGCGCCGACCCGGCGGCGGACATCGCACAGGTGCGCGGCGTCTACGACGACATCCTCCGCCATCGCTTCGACGACGCCGAGGTCCGCCTCAACGACCTCGTGCAGCTCGAGCACATCGCCAGCGGCTATCCCGATCGCGGCGCGTTCCTCAGCGCCCTCGCGCTCGAGCCGCCCTCGGCCACCTCCGACCTCGCGCAGGGCAGCGAGACCGACGAGGCCGACGCGCTCGTGATCAGCACCATCCACTCCGCCAAGGGCAAGGAGTGGGAGGCGGTCTTCGTGCTCTGGGCCGCCGACGGCTGGATTCCGTCCACCCGCGCGATCCGCGACGTGCAGCAGGTGGAGGAGGAGCGGCGGCTGTTCTACGTCGCGATCACCCGCGCGAAGCGCCACCTGCACGTGAGCTATCCGCTGTACGCGTACGCGTCGCGGTGGAGCGCCGACTTCGCGCTCGACCAGAAGTCGCGCTTCCTCGATGACGGCGTGCTGTCCACCATGCAGCGCATCACCCTCGCGCCGCCACCCTCGCCCGAGCCGGCGCCTGACGCCGTGCCGCCGACGTCCACCCTCGACCTGCGCGCGGCGCTCCGTTCGCGGTTCAGCTGACGTCGGCGATGGCACCGGGCCGCTGAACTGCGTGACGCAAGGACGCAAGCGGCCCCCGGCCGCGCCAGACATTGCGGAATCCTGCGCCGTAGTGCGTCGCCCCGCGCAATGTCAGCGTCGGCGGATTGAGGGTGGTGTTTTCAGTTCCCACCAACGCCCCCGGCAGGCTTGAGCGTGGCGAAGCGCGGCGATCTGCGCTGCAGTTTTGCGCGACCGAAGGTCGCTTGCGTCCTTGCGTCACGCTGTTCAACGTGTGGAACTCGAATCAGGCACCGGATCCCCGAGGTATCGACGGACCGCATCGTAGGGCTGCCGCGTGTCGGACTTCGCGAGATCGATCAGCTTCGCGATCGTCAGTCGGATGTCGGCCTGCTGCTGCGCGTAGACCCGTTCGAAGAGCTCCAGGTCGGTGAGGTAGATGCGCCGCGCGAGCACCGAGGCGGTGTTGAGGCGCACGCGGCTGAGCGCCGCCGAATCCATCGGCGGCAGCTGCGGCCCGAGGCCGGCGCGGAGCTCGGCGCGTGCCCGCACGAACAGCGTGTCGCGTGCCACGAGACGCGCCTTCGGCTCGCCCGGATACAGGCGGAAGGCCGAGTCGAGTGCGGTGTAGAGCCGCGTCCAGAAGGCACCGAACACCCGTTCCTCGTCCCAGCGCCGCGCCGTCTCGACCGCCGCGGCGGGCTGGTTGCGGGCGCGGAAGAACCGCTCCGCACCGCGCGAGCCCACGAAGTTCGCGACGCTCTCGTTGAAGATCGCCTGGCCCGGCGCGTAGTACGTCGTGTGCACCAGCTCGTGGATCACCGTGTTCGCCAGCTCGAGCGAGTCGAGCGACAGCGTGGTGGGGAGCAGCGGGTCGTTGAACCAGCCGAGCGTGCTGAACGCCGACGCCGGCCGCAGCACGGCGTCGAAGCCGGCGGCATCCACGGCTTTCGCCTCACGCTTCCCCGCCTCGAAGTCGAAGAATCCCTTGTACGGCACGCGCCCCACCACCGGGAACCACCAGCTGCGGAAGGCCAGTGAGTCGCGGTACGCGGCGCTCAGCACCAGCACCAGCGTGTCGCGGTCGAGGCGCGAATAGGTGGTGAACTCCTCGTCCGCGTGCAGCCCCAGCGAGTCGATCGCGAACCGACGCGCGTCCAGCACGAGCTGGAGCTTGGCGCGCAGTGCCGCATCCGTGCCGGGGGCGGCAATGAGCTCGGCGATCGGCTGGCGGCGCCACAGGATCTTCCCCTCCTCGTACGCGGCGCGCGCGAGGTAGCGGCCGATGGGCACCAGCGTGAGGAATCCGGCAATGAGCACCAGCAGCGCCAGCAGCGCACGCCGCAGCCACGTGAACGCCCGGCGACGCATCATGGCGTCACCGGGCATCGGGCATCCTCCACAGCATCATCCGGCGGCAGCGTGTGGCCGGCCGGCACGACTCACGGGTTCGGCAACCGGACCACCGTCACCTGCGCATTGAGGTTCGCCTGGAACGTGCCCGTCACCGGCTTGAACGCCAGCCCGGCGTTCGGCGTGGTCGAGGTGAACTGGAACAGGTCCAGCGACCCGGGCTTCATCTGGCGCGAGAGCGACACCGAGGTCGGCACCAGCTTGCTCGACGCCGGAAGGTCGTTCACGTCCAGCGGATACGCCGTCGGGTACTGCGTCGCCGCAATCGAGTTCAGGCGCGCGTAGATCGCCCGCAGGTTGCGGCTCGTGAACTGGTAGCGCGCCGGGATCTGGCCCGCCGTCGCCCCCGGGAAGTCGTCGAGCAGCGTGGCCGCGAGGAAGTCGGCATACAGCGCCGTGAAGCTCTCGCCGGCCACCGCCTCGATGTTCGCCGTGCCGGTCGTGCGCGTCTGCACCAGCTGCGTCAGCTTCGCGCTTCCCTTCTGGTCCACCAGCCAGCGCAGGAACAGCCACGCCACGCCGCGCTCCTCGATCGTGCCGAAGCCGGTCGGGGAAGTGAGCGAGAAGTCCTGGCGCGACGAGAAGAAGTCGTATGCGTTGCCGAAGTTCGGCGGCAGGAAGCCCTGCGCCGAGTCGGGGAAGATCTGTGCCGTGCTCGCGCGGCCCGGTGACACCGGGCAGGGCGGCAGGTTCGGGCACGGATACCGGTCCTCGTACAGCTTGCCGCCCAGCTCCTCCGCCATGTGGCTCAACCCCTCGTTCAGCCAGACCGCCTCCGTGCTCGCATTGCGGCTCAGCACGTGCTGGTTGTACGAGATCATGTGCTGCAGCTCGTGGATGAACGTCGCGGGCGCACTCTGGCGCACCGTCGCCTGGGGCAGCGCCTGGCAGGTCGGGCCACCGGCCGGTTCACCCGGCACCGACGAATAGAAGATCTCGGCCCGGTTCGCGTTCGCGTTGCCGGAGAGGTCGGCACCGTTGAAGAAGCCGGCGACATACGAGCCGCACGAGCCCGATGTCAGCGTGAGGCGGTTCACCACCGGCGTGAAGAGCACGTAGGTCTTCCCGTTCGCATCGATGTCCGACGTCTGCCCGAAGGCGGCGACGTCGATCGGGAACAGGTCGATGTCCATCTGCCGGCCGAAGTTCGCGTACTCTGCGTCGGTGAAGCCGCCGGTGACCGGGGCCGCGTTGTCCACGTAGAGCAGGATGTTGGTGCCGGTGTAGATCAGCCGCGCCGAGACGGTGGTGTAGGTGCTGCTGGTGAGCGACGAGAGCACCTTGAAGTCGCGGTCCCCCACGGCGAGGCCGGTGGCATCCACCCGCAGGCTCACCGGCGGGCGCGCCTTGAGCTGCTGCATGTAGGCGATGGCGCGCGGCGCCTCCTCACGCTCGATCTCGCGCAGGCGCAGGTGGAACGCCTCCGCCGCCGTGAGCTGTGCCGCCGGCGTGGATGGCACCCGGTCCACCCGGGCCGTGATGGTCCCGAGTCCACCGATCGTGAACGGGAAGTCGGCGACCGAAGCGCGATTCGTCCCCGTGGCGAAGTCGTTGGTCGCGGCGAACTGCGGGATCACGGCGTACTTGCCGGGATTCGCAAAGCTCACCCCGCCGCTCCCCCCGACAGTCTTCACCCCGAAGACGTCGAGGGTGGCCGTGGTGATGGAGGGATCGACCGATGGCGGGTCGTTGGGACCGTCGCCGTCACACCCGGCCAGCCCCACGGCGGCCAGCGGCAGGCCGAGCAGGGCACAGCGACGGAAATACCTGCCTAAGATGTTTGGCATCAACGGTTTACACTCGATTCAGGGTCGGTCCGGCACGCCACTGCGCCACCGTGCACAGTTAGATTATCGATCTCATGTCCTTCGTGCACCTGCATTGCCACTCGGAATACTCGCTCCTCGACGGCGCGAACCGGATCGATGACCTGATCCGGCGGGCCGCCGAGCTCGAGCAGCCCGCGCTCGCGATCACCGACCACGGCAACATGCACGCCGCCTGGGAGTTCCAGGAAAAGACACGCAAGGCCGGTCTCCGCCCCATCATCGGCATGGAGGCGTACGTCGCCACCGGAGACCGACGATTCAAGGCCCGCCCAGGTCCCGGACTGCGCCCGTACTACCACCTGGTCTTACTCGCCCGGGACCGTGTCGGTTACCAGAACCTGATCAAGCTCTCCTCCCTCGGCTTCACCGAGGGCTTCTACACCCGACCCCGCGTCGACCGGGAGCTGCTCCAGAAGTACTCCGAGGGGCTGGTGGTCAGTTCCGCCTGCCTCGCCGGCGAAGTGGCCCACCACCTGGAGGCCAACCGCTGGGAGGAGGCCCGGGCCACCGCCGCCTGGTACGCCGAGGTCTTCAAGGACCGGTACTACCTCGAGGTCCAGGCCCACGACTCCGGTGGCCAGGCCCGCCTCAACGAGCAGATCTTCACGCTCGGCGCGGAGATGGGCCTCCCGGTCATCGCCACCAACGATGCCCACTTCCTCACCCACGCCGACCACGACGCCCACGACGTCCTGCTCTGCATCGGGCTCGGGAAGGACCGGAACGACGCCAACCGCATGCACTACGACGGGGGACTGTACTTCAAGTCCGCCGACGAGATGCGGGCCCGCTTCCCCGACCGGCCCGACGTCCTCGAGAACACGCTGAAGATCGCGGACGAGACCGACGTCCAGTTCAGGAAGCAGTACTACGTCCCGGCCTTCCCGCTGCCCGAGGGGGTCACCAGTGAGAACGACCTCCTCGTGCAACTCGCCGAGGCGGGCGCGCGCGAGCGCTACGGTGACCCGTATCCGGCGGAGGTGAAGGACCGCCTCGCGTATGAGCTGGACGTCATCACACGCACGGGCTACGCCGGCTACTTCCTGATCACGGCCGACTTCATCAAGGCCGCCCGCGACCGCGGGATTCCGGTCGGCCCGGGCCGCGGGTCCGCCGCAGGCTCGCTGGTGGCGTACGCGCTGAAGATCACGAACGTCTGCCCGCTCAAGTTCGACCTCCTGTTCGAGCGCTTCCTGAATCCGGAACGCGTCTCGATGCCCGACGTGGACGTGGACTTCTGCTTCGAGCGCCGCGGCGAGGTGATCGAGTACGTGCGCCAGAAGTACGGCAAGGAAAGCGTCGGCCAGATCGTGACGTTCGGGACCATGAAGAGCCGCGCCGCGGTGAAGGATGTGGGTCGCGTGCTCGGCTTCTCCCCGGCGGAGACCGATGCCCTCGCCAAGCTGATCCCGAACGCGCCGAACAACTCGCTCACCGTGAAGGAGGCGGTGAAGGACGTGGCTGACGTGCGCTCGCGCTACGAGAACGAGGAGCGCTACCACCAGCTCCTCGACTACGCCTCGGCGCTCGAGGGCCTGTCGCGGCACACCGGCGTGCACGCCGCCGGCGTGGTGATCGCCCCCGGCCCGCTGGACGACTACGTCCCCATCTGCACGCAGTCGTCGAAGGGCGCCGGCTCCGGCGACGACGAGACCGTCGTCGTCACGCAGTACGACATGAACAGCCTCGAGAAGGCTGGCATGCTCAAGATGGACTTCCTCGGCCTGACCACGCTCACCGTGGTCACCGATGCGGTGAAGAACATCCAGGCACGGCACGGGATCCTGATCGACCTCGACACGCTGGCCCTGGATGACGAGGCCACCTACCGCATGCTGCGTGCGGGGCGGACGGCGGGCGTGTTCCAGTTCGAGTCGCCGCTGGCCACCGACGTGCTGCGCAGCATGCGCTGCGACCGCTTCGACGACCTCGTGGCCTCGAATGCCCTGCTGCGTCCCGGCCCGCTGGATGCCGGCATGCACAAGGTCTACATCCGGCGCAAGAAGGGCGAGGAGCCCGTCTCGTACGCGCTGCCGGAGCTCGAGCAGATCCTCTCCACCACCTACGGCGTCATCACCTACCAGGAACAGGTGATGCGCATCGCGCAGGTGCTGGCCGGCATCTCGCTGGCCGAGGCCGACGTGCTGCGCAAGGCGGTGGGCAAGAAGGACTCGGAGCTGATCCTCAAGGAGCTCGGCAAGTTCGAGGCGAAGGCCGTGGCGCGCGGGCACGATGCAAAGATCATCAAGGATCTCGCAGGGCAGATCGAGACGTTCGGACGGTACGGATTCAACAAGTGCCTTGTCGGAAATACGGAGATCTACGACGCCGCGACCGGACGCACCGTTCGCATTGCCGACGTGCATGCGGCACGCTCCGCATTGTCGTCAGTCGCGACGTGCGACGTGAACACGCTGCGTCTCGATACGGGTCGCGTTGTCGACGTGATGGACAACGGCGTGCGCCCGGTGTTCCGCTTGCGCACGCAGTCGGGTCGCGAGATCACCGCAACGGCGAACCACCCGTTCCTCCTGCACGACGGCTGGCGGAACCTCGACGCCTTGCGTGTCGGGGAACACATCGCAGTGCCGCGGAGCCTGCCGGGCGGCATGCGCACCGCCTGGGCGGAGCATGAAGTGATTGCCCTCGGCCACCTGCTTGCCGAGGGCAATCTCGGGCATCCGAGCGGCGTGTACTACTACAACCAGGATGAAGCCGCCGTCGCGGACTTCATCAGCGCGGCAGAGTCGTTCACGAACGTCCGCTGCACGCGATGCACCCACAAGGGAACGGCGTCGATCTACACCGGGCGCCTCGATCGCAAGGCTGCAAACGGCATCTTCGAGTGGGCGCGACACCTGGGCCTGCTCGGCAAGGTCGCGACGAACAAGGAAATCCCGCCCGACGCCTTCACGCTGCCCGATGCGCAACTGGGCCTGCTGCTTGGCCGCATGTGGGACGGTGATGGACACGTGAACCCTCGCGACCGCTTCGCGTACTATGCCACCGCGTCGAGGCGCCTCGCGCACCAGGTGCAACACCTCCTGCTGCGCCTTGGCATCATCGGTCGCGTCCGCGAGGTGATGTTCCCCTACGTGCGCGGCCCGCGTGTCGGCTACCAGGTGTTCGTCACGGGCGTCGAGAACCTGCGACCGTTTGCCGCGACGGTTGGACGCCACCTCGTCGCGCCGGCAAAGCGCGCAGCGATGGCCGCGATGCCGCTCGAGGCGGTGTCGGGGCCGTCGCGTGACCTTGTCCCCGTGGCCCCGGTGCGTGCACTTGCGCGTGCAGCGAAGGTGCGCACGGGTGAAACGTGGATGGAGATCGAGGCCGCAGCCGACGTCAGCTCGCGCGACGTCACGCCAGCCGGGACGAACGCCGCCAAGCAGGGCTTCACGCGTGCCATGGTGAACCGGCTCGCCACGCACTTCCGCGACGTCGAGCTGCAACGGCTCGCGAACAACGATGTGCTGTGGGATCGGATCGTCTCGATCGAGTCTGCCGGTGAGGAACGCACATACGACCTCGAGATCGCGGACACGCACAACTTCGTGGCGAACGACATCATCGTTCACAACAGCCACAGCGTCGCCTACTCCGTCGTCGCCTACCACACCGCCTACCTCAAGGCCCACTACCCCGCCGAGTTCATGGCGGCGCTCCTCTCCTCGCAGATCGGCGACACCGAGAGCGTCATCAAGTACATCGCCGAGGCCCGCGAGATGGGCATCGAGATCCTCCCGCCCGACGTCAACGAGTCGAACTTCAAGTTCACCGTCATCGCCGACCGGCGGATCCGCTTCGGGCTCGGTGCGGTGCGGAACGTCGGACGCGCAGCCATCGACTCGATCCTCGCCGCCCGCGCCCGGGAGCCGTTCACCTCGCTCTTCGAGTTTTGCGAACGCGTCGACCTCCGCCTCTGCAACCGCCGCGTCTTCGAGGCGCTGATCCAGAGCGGCGCCCTCGACGCACTCGGGGGCCACCGGGCCCAGCTGATCGCTGCGCTCGATGCCGCCATCAGTGAAGCCGGTCTCAAGCAGGAGGAGGCCAGCATCGGCCAGGGTTCCCTGTTCGGCGACCTCGGCCCGGCCGCCGACACCGTTGACGGCGCCCCGCGCCATGGCCCGACCCTGCCCAACACCCCCGTCTGGTCCGACTCGGAGCGCCTCTCCCAGGAGAAGGCCATCCTGGGCTTTTATATCTCCGGACACCCGCTCGAGCCCTTCCGGACCGAGTGCGAGCTCTTCGCCACCCACACCGTCGCCCAGCTCCAGGGCTGGAGCGCCGACAAGATGGCCCTCGGCTGCGTGATCACCGCCGCCAAGCGCCAGGTCAGCAAGAAGTCCGGCAACGAGTTCGCCCGGCTCACCATCGAGGACTTCTCCGGGTCCGCAGAAGTCCTAGTATTCCCGGAAGCCTGGGCGGTGCTCGCCGACCGGATCCGGACCGACGTCCCCGTCCTGCTCAAGGGCGGGTACGGCCGCCGGGACCAGGACAACGAGAAACCCACCTTCATCGTCGACGACCTGGTCCCGCTCGCCGAGCGCCGGACCAACGGGGCGGTGATCGTGGCATTACAGTTGGAGGCGAGTGCCGGGATGTCACCCGCCGTGATGGACGACATCCGGGCCGTGGCCGAGGGCCACCCCGGAACGGCACCGCTGGAAGTGAGCTGGAATGACGGGCGTGGACGCTCGTCGCGCTTCCGTTCCCGAACGCTGACCATGGCGGCCGATGGGGCTGCCTTGACCGAATTGCGCGCCTTGCTGGGCCACGAGCGGGTGAAGCTCGTCCGCGGCAACTGAGCGCGCAGGAGAGACAGGACCATGGCAACTGCTGCAGCGCTCGAGTTCGAGAAACCCATCGCGGAACTCGAGCAGCGCATCGATGACCTCAAGCGGCTCGCCGGCGACGCCTCCTTCGGCGTCGCGCTCGAGATCGAGCCGCTCGAGAAGCGCCTCACCGAGCTGCGCCGCGAGATCTACAAGCAGCTCACGCCGTTCCAGCGCGTCGAGGTCGCGCGCTTCAAGATGCGTCCGTTCACGATGGACTACGTGGACCGCATCTTCACCGACTTCATCGAGCTGCACGGCGACCGCGCCTTCCGCGAGGACGCGGCCATCATCGGCGGCTGGGGACGCCTCGAGGGCGAGACGGTCATGATCATCGGCCACCAGCGCGGCCGCGACACCAAGGACAACCTGAAGCGCAACTTCGCGATGCCGCACCCGGAGGGCTACCGCAAGGCGCTCCGGCTCATGAAGCTCGCCGAGAAGTTCCAGGTGCCCATCCTCACCTTCATCGACACCCCCGGTGCCTGGCCGGGCCTCGGCGCCGAGGAACGCGGCCAGTCCGAGGCGATCGCGCGCAACATCTTCGAGATGAGCAAGCTCGCCGTCCCGGTCATCGCCACCGTCATCGGCGAGGGCGGCTCCGGCGGCGCACTGGCCCTCGGCGTGGCCGACCGGGTGCTCATGCTCGAGAATGCGATCTATTCCGTGATTTCAGTGGAAGGCTGTGCCGCCATCCTCTGGAAGGACAACAAGTCGCAGGAGAGCAAGGAGAAGGCGGCCAAGGCCCTCCGCATCACCGCGCCCGACCTCGTCGAGCTGCGACTGATCGACGAGATCGTGCCCGAGCCCGAGGGCGGCGCGCACACCAACCACGATGCCGCCGCCGCCACGCTCAAGACCACCCTCGTCCGGCTCCTCGACGACCTCCGCGGCCTGCGACCGGAGAAGCTCGTGCGCCGCCGCCGCGAGAAGTTCCTTCGCATGGGCCAGTTCATCGGCTAGCCGATGTCGGACCTGATCGAGGTTGCCTTCAAGGGCAACCGGAAGGAGTTCTTCCGCTGGGAAGACGTCGTCCCGCCGCCGGGCCCGCCGACGCAGGTGATCGTCGAGGGTGACCGCGGCGAGGACCTGGGACAGGTGCACGCCATCGGCGAGCTCGCCGAGCAGCGCTTCGCCGGCGTCGCACACGGTGCCGCACTCGGCGTGGCGGCACGCCGTGTCGTGCGACTCGCGAACCGCGACGACATCCGGCGCGCCACCGCCCTCGTCGAGGAGAACGAAGCCACCCGCCGCGCGGCCACCCAGCAGGTGCGCGCCCTCGGCCTGCAGATGAAGGTCACCGACGCCGAATGGCAGTGGGACCACCGCAAGCTCACGCTCTACTTCACCGCCGAGAAGCGCGTCGACTTCCGCACCCTCGTGCGGGACCTCGCCAGCACCTTCAAGGCACGCATCGAGCTGAAGCAGATCGGCGTGCGCGACGAGGCCAAGCGGCTCGATGGCATCGGCCGCTGCGGGCGCCAGTACTGCTCCGCGTCGTGGCTGCCCGACCTGCGGCCCGTGAACCTCGGCGTGGCCAAGGACCAGAAGCTGTCCCTGAATCCCACGCAGATCAGCGGCGCCTGCGGACGCCTCATGTGCTGCCTGCGCTACGAGCACGAGTTCTACGTGCAGAGCCGCAAGCGATTCCCGAAGGAGGGGAAGGTCATCGCGACGGCGAAGGGCGAGGAGAAGGTCATCCTCAACGACATCTTCCACGATCGCGTCACGCTGCGCGCTGCCGACGGCGAGACCCGAATCCTCACGCTCCTCGAACTGCGCCGCGAGACGTCGGCGTGGACGCCGGGCGTGACCGACGAGTTCAGCGTGGCCGACGCGCGCGAGGCCGCGGAGGAGGGAGTGCTTCCCCTCGACGATGCGCCGCGCGCGACCCCGGAGCGCACGCGGTTGCCAGCCCAGGATCGCACGCTGCCCGTGCTCCCCGCCACACCGCGCGGCAGTGCGACGGTCGCACCCGTGACGCCGGCGCCGGCCGGGCCGGATGACGCTACGCCCGCACGTCCCGCCGTCACGGCGACGCCGGTGAAGGCGGAGGCCGCCGTGCCGGCTCCGGACGCCGAGGCCATCCGGACGCCGACGTCTCCCCCCGGTACTGCGGTTGCGCCGGTGATGATGGGCGCCTCCGGCACCGACGACGCCGGTGATGACGACGAGGACGGTGACGATCCCGACGCGGACGAAACGGAGAGCCCCTCGGCAGATGGAACCCCTGCCGGCGACGCCCCGCGGCGCCGGCGCCGGCGCGGCCGCCGCGGCGGACGCCGTGGGCGTGGCAACCGTCCCGCCGGCGGTGACGAGACTCAGCCGCAGTAGCTTGCCCTGACGCGCGCAGCGGTCGCGGCGCCGTGCACCAACCCGTCCACATCCGGATCCACCGTGTCGCGCTTCTACATCACCACCGCCATCGACTACGCGAATGGTGACCCGCACATCGGGCACGCCTTCGAGAAGATCGGTGCCGACGCCATCGCGCGCGCGCATCGTGCGCTCGGCCACGATGTGCACTTCATGATCGGGATGGACGAGCACGGCCAGAAGGTGGCGCAGACCGCCGCCGCCGCCGGCGTCTCGGAACAGGCCTTCGTGGACGACATCGCCAGCCGGTTCGCCGGGATGTGGACCACCCTCCAGGTCTCGAACGACCAGTTCATCCGCACCACCTCGCCGGAGCACGAGGCCGGCGTTCAGGCGCTGATCTCCCGGATCTTCGAGCGGTCGCCCGATGCGTTCTACGAGAAGAGCTATGCGGGCTGGTACTGCGTGGGGTGCGAGGCCTTCAAGACCGACACCGAGATCGTCGACGGACAGTGCGTGCTGCACCCCACCCGCAAGCTCGAGTGGGTCGAGGAGCGCAACTGGTTCTTCCGCCTCTCGGCGTACGCCGACCGGCTCCGCGCCCTGATCCAGGGCAACCCGGCGTTCGTGCAACCGTCCAGCCGGCGCAACGAGATCCTCGGGTTGCTCGACTCGGGACTCGAGGACGTGTCCGCGAGCCGCGCCCGCAGCGGGTGGGCCGTGCCGTTCCCGCGCCCCACCAGCGATGGCCAGGCACAGGGCACGTACGTGTGGTTCGATGCGCTGCCCAACTACCTCACCGGAACCGGCTTCCCGCACCAGCCGGGTTGGGAGACGCGCTGGCCGGCGCAGGTCCACGTCATCGGCAAGGACATCACCCGGTTCCACGCGGTCATCTGGCCCGCCATGCTGATGGCGGCAGAGATCGCGCTGCCGGAGCGCGTCTGGGGCCACGGCTTCGTGCTCCTCGGCGGAGAGCGGTTCAGCAAGAGCGCCGGCGTGAAGCTCGACCTGCGCGAGGCGATCGACCGCTTCGGCGCCGACGCATTCCGGTACTTCCTGCTCCGCGAGATCCCCTTCGACGGAGACGGCAGCTTCTCGTGGGAGCGGTTCGGTGAGCGCTACAACGCCGACCTCGCGAACGCCTTCGGCAACCTCGCCAGTCGCGTCACGTCGATGATCGAGAAGTACAACGACGGCGTGATTCCACCGGCGGTGCCCGACACGCTCGACGAGCAGGACCTCGCCGACCTGGCCGACGCCGCCGCCGCGATCGACGGGTCGCGCGGCTACATGATCCATGACAGCCTGGCGGCGATCTGGCGCACCGTGGCACGCGCCAACGAACACGTGCAGCTGCACCAGCCCTGGGCGCTGGCGAAGTCCCCCGACACGCGCGAGGCGCTCCTGCAGGTGCTCGGATCGCTCGGGCGTGCACTGGCGCGACAGGCTGTGGCCATCGCCCCGTTCATGCCGGCCAAGGCGCAGGCGCTTTGGGAATCGCTCGGCGCTCCCGGCAGTGTGCACGGGGTTTCATGGCCCACACGTGCCGCGGTGGACGCTGCCGGCTGGCGGGTGACGAAGGGCGCCGCGCTCTTCCCGCGCGAGGAAGCCGCGAAATAGTCGCGGCATGGGCCCTGCCGCAGATCGCCCGAACTGCCGCGAAACGCTCCGCATCCCACGGGCGATCGGCAGCCACATCCCGCGATCAAGCCATTGCAGGGCAATGACTTGCAGTGACCTGCGCGGCGTGGCGCGCCCCCTGCCATGTTGTCGGGCACGGCACGGCAAGAGCCTGTGACACCAGCACTGGAGCAGCACTACCAGTCACCGCAGTGACTTCTTCGACCGACCCGTGGCATGACCACACCCAGAGTCAGACTCGGCTGTTACCAGTGTCCCACGTCCATCGTCCACTGGTCGGGCCTGCCTCTGGAGTGTGGTATGTCGCGTTTCGCTCCGAACCACTCACGGTTGGACGAACCCGCTCGATCAAAATCCCTGCGCCGCGGCTTCGCGCTCGAGTCCACGCTCCTCCTGATCGTGCTCTTCGGGGCGCTCATCGGCGTCGCCACGACTGCCATCGCGGTCTATTCGCGCACGGCCGGCGTCGAGGTGCGCGCCGCCCGCGTGCAGTACGCTGCCGAGGGCGCAGGTGACCAGCTGATGGCCCAGCTCGACGCCGCGATGGCCGACGGCGTCGTCAGCCCCGCCGACATCACCAGCCTCACCACCCCGACCCTCCCGGGGTTCACGTTCACGCAGAGCACGTCGTACGTCGGCGGAGCCGCGATGCGGATCATCACGCGTGGCGCCTTCAGCGGCCTGTATGCGCTGGAGCAGCCGATGAAGGTGTCCGTCACCGCCGACGATGCCGGCGGCAACCGCGCCGCCATCGAACTCGGTGTCCTGGTGCAGGCCGTGCCGGTGTTCCAGTTCGGCGTGTTCGCGGAGCGCGACCTCGAGATCACCAACGGCCCGCCGATGACGTTCGTGGGCTGGGTGCACTCCAACCGCAACATCTACCTCAGCTCCGCCAACGCCGACTACATGAGCCAGGTCACGGCGGCCGACAGCGTGTTCTGGATGCGCAAGGACACGGTCTCGCGCTTGCCGGGTGTGCGGATTGCCAACGCCTCCGGCACGCTGATGCCGCTCGACTTCGACAGCCGCAGCCATCCTGGTGCGGCGTTCGTCGCGCAGAGCAACACGGTGTTCGATGGGCGCCTGATGAGCGGCGAGAGTGGCGTGCGACGACTGCAGCTTCCGTTGCCCACCGGAATGGACCCGATCGAGCTGATTCGCCCTGCGCTGGTGGGAGACACCCCGGAAGTGCGCGGCGTGCGGATGGCCAACAAGGCGGATCTTCGCATCGTGGTGAACCTTGCCGCGCCGCTCACGAACGTGTGTACCGAGGCGACGTTCGTCCGCACCGGCGGCCGTGCCGCGCTCGCAGGCGCATGCCCGGGCATCCTGCAGTTCGCGCGCGATGCCTTCTACGATGGCCGCGAGATGCGGTCGCCCGACGTGCTGGAGCTCGATGTCGCGGCGCTGCGGGCGTGGGTGAACGCCAACGTCAGCAGTCGCCAGGTGAACGTGCTCTACGTCGAGTTCCAGAATCGCGACACCCTCGTCGCCGGCCGCGACTACCCGGCCCTGCGCCTGAAGAACGGCTGGGAACTCCCCGCCGCCGCGCCGGGTGAGGTCGGGGGCATGACCGTCTCGACCAACAGCGCCCTCTACGTGCAGGGTGACTACAACACGACCAACTGGAAGCCGGCCTCGCTGCTCGGCGACGTGGCGACCTTCCTGTCGAATGCATGGGCCGACGACTCGTCGGCGGTCTTCCCGCGGCCGCGCACCTTCGCAGCCACGACGGTGTACGCGGCCCTGCTCGCCGGGAACTCCGAGACGCCGTGTGATGCCATGAACTGCGGCACCCAGCCCTACGGTGGCGGCTTCGAGAACTTCCCGCGCTTCCTCGAGGACTGGGGTGGCAGCACCGGTGGTACGCAGTTCCAGTACCGCGGATCGCTGGTGGCGCTCTTCACCAGCCGCCAGTCGTCGAGACCGTGGGGCCACGGACTGAACATGGGATTCGGCTACTACAACCCTCCGTCGCGCGACTGGGCCTTCGAGACCCGCTTCAGCGACCCGCAGTTCCTGCCCCCCGGCACGCCGAGTCTCGGCGCCGTGGTGCAGGTCTCCTACCGCAGTGTGTTCTGATGACTCGTCGTGGCACGTCGATGGTCGAGCTGCTCGTGGTCCTCGCCATCCTCGCGGTGATGACCACGATCGCCGTGCCCAAGCTCCGGATCTCCACGCGTGCCACGGTCGAGCAGAATGCCCGCGTGCTGGCACAGGACCTGGACCTCGCGCGCACCCGCGCCTACGGTGCACGCGCCCGCGTGCGCACCGTGATCAACGACACGATCTGGCAGTTCTACCTCGACCAGAACCGAGACAGCACCTTCGCGGAGTCGGCCACCGAGCAGACGGCGTTCGGCACGCACTATCGCCGCACACTCGAGAAGGGCGTGATCATGAGCCGCGGCCTCGCGACGCGGCTGCCGAACGACCCGGATGCCACCGCGCCAACCGGCGTGCGGCGCCTCACGTTCACCGCCCGGGGCATCACGGAACCGATGGGCACGGCGATGTTCATCTACCTCACACATGCGCAGGACGCCGGATCGGTGTACGCCATCGAGATCAACCCCGCCGCCAACGTGCGCGTCTGGCGCTGGCTCAACGGTGGCTGGCAGTGACGTCCGACCCCGTCGAGCATATGCCGGCCCTCCCGACGCCGGACGCAGGCCAGCGCCGCGGCTTCGCGCTGCTCTCGATCATGGTCGCGGTCGTGCTGCTGGCGACGGCCGTGATGGCGATCGGCGCCGCCAACACCACCCGCCTCAGGTCGCAGACGATCTCCACCACGCGGACCGCGGCACTCAGCCTGGCCCGCGACCACCTCGAGGCGGTGCGCGCCCGGGATCCGTGGTCCGTGGCCAGCGAGGCACCCCAGGCCGTGGATGCCACCGGCGCCCCGGTCACGGGGGGGGAGTTCACCCGGGAACTCGTGGTCACCGTCGTGCAGGACAACCTCCTGATGCTCGAGGTGATCATCACCCCGCGCCGCGGCACGGCCCCGGTGCGGCTGATCACGAATCTCTTCCGCGGCGCCAGGATCGCGCCGGGGGCATGATGCCCGACCAGACTCCCATCCGCCGCGGCAACCGGCGCGCCGGCTTCACGCTCATCGAGCTCCTCATCGCGATGGTGCTCGGCCTGGTCGTGCTCACCATCTCGGCCAACTTCGCCTCTGCCACGCTGCGATCCAGCCGCGCGACCGACATGCGCGACGGCCTCAATCGCGACGCCCGCTTCGTCGGCCTGTCGGTCGCACGCGACGTGCAGGATGCCGGCGTCTCGCTCCCGTCCACGAGCACATTCGGCGCCGTCGCCACGCGCGGCGACACCGTCGTCGCACTGTCGGTGCCGTACCTGCCCAACCAGGCCGAGGTCTACCGGATGGTCGTGCCGGTCGCCTCGATCGATCCCCTGCCGCCCGGCGGCACCTGCGGCGCCACCTGCATCGACCTCGTCGACCCGAACGTCGTGCCCTTCCAGCTCCGGGTTGGCGACCTCGCGCTCCTGCAGGTCCAGAACGTGCGCCGGCTGATCGTGCTCACCGCCGTCTCGACCCCGGTCGCGGGCCAGCGGCGGATCACCTGGTCCACCGCCGACTCGCTGTTCGTCTGGCCGGCGGGGCTCACCGGCGGGCTGCGGCTCACCCGCACCACCGTCGCCGTGCAGCGGCTGCAGGCCACCGGCTACTACCACAACACCCTCGCCAGCACCCTGATGCGCGCTGACGGGTTCACCACCACCGGCCAGCTCAATGCAGGCCCCGCCGCACGCGGCGTGCTGACCTTCAGCACCCGGCTCGCCTTCACCGATGGCAACGAGCGCATCGCCGCCGACGGATTCGACGCCGACACCCTGAACGACTACGACCGGATCATGTCGGTGGTCGTGCGGGCGCGCATGAAGATCGAGCGCACTGACCGCACCATCAACGGTGGCGCGGTGCTGTACCGGAACTACGAGTGGAAGGTCACGCCGCGGAACCTGCTCTTCGAGCGGAACCGGCTGCTCTGATCCACCGCGCGCGACACGGATCGAGCTGCTAGGATTGCCGGGTCGTCCGCACCCGGAACCTCCTCCAGACCGCATGTCAGCGCTGCCAGTGCCACTCCGTCGCGTCGCCGTCTTCTGTGGCTCCGCACCCGGCGCGGATCCTCGCTTCCTCGTCGGCGCACGCGCGCTCGGCGCGGAGCTCGCCAGCGCCGGCATCGGCGTCGTCTACGGTGGCGCCATGGTCGGCTGCATGGGTGCCGTGGCCGATGGTGCGCTCTCGGCGGGCGGTGAGGTGATCGGGGTCCTAACGCGCGGCCTCGAGCGGCGTGAGATCGCACATCGCGGCCTCACCCGCCTGGAGCTCGTGGACACGATGCATGAGCGCAAGGCCCGCATGGCGGCGCTGAGCGACGCCGTGATCGTGCTTCCCGGCGGCTACGGCACCCTCGACGAGTTGTTCGAGGCGCTCACCTGGTCGCAGCTCCGCATCGACCGGAAGCCCATCGGGCTCCTCGATGCCCACGGTTTCTGGGAACCGCTGCTGGCCATGCTCGATGCCGCCGTGGACGCCGGGTTCATTCATCCCGGGAATCGCGCGCTACTCGCCTCCGGCCGCTCCGCCACCGCGCTCCTGGCGCAGTTCGCCGCGGCGGATCCGGAGCGCTGATTCGTGCCCGGTGGTCCGCCGTCGCCGCTGCGTACGGCAGTGGCGCATGCAACGAGGGGGCCGGAGATGAATCTCCGGCCCCCTCGTCGTCATGCGGTCACACCTGCAGGATCACGGCGCAGCGGAACTCGCTGCGCCCGTGCCGCCCCAGGTGTACGTCGGCTGTCCGATCACGCCGAGTTCCTTGGCGGGAACCGGCATCTCGTGCGGCGTGCCGGCAATCAGGCCGTCGATACGCCGGCGCCAGTAGTACGGCGCTGCGCCGAGGCCCATCAGCTCCAGCTCGTTCTCGTATCCGAGCTTGTCGATCAGGCCTGCCACACCGTCGCTGACTGCCGCGGCGCTCAGGCCACCGCGCGTGACGCGGGTCTTGTTGATCAGCGGCACCGCGCCGGCCAGTGCACCGGTGCGGATGAGTGCCTCGGCCCACAGCAGGTCGTTCTGCGTCGCCGTCATGACCGGCGCCGGGCCATAGCCGGCCCAGATGCCCGACGGATCCTGCAGGCCGGTCAGGTCATACCGCATGAAGCCGATGTTCGACTGGTGGTACGAGCCGCGGCTCGGACGGAAGATGGCGTCACGGGAGTACACGAAGTCCGTGCCGCCCCGTGCCGTCTTCGGGATGGTGCCGAAGCCGTCCACGATCGACGCGTCACCGAACGAGCCGTCGCCCAGGCGCTTGTCAGCCGAGTTCGGCTGCGGGTTGCCGGTCTCGGGCCACGGGGTGGCCTGGGTGGCCGGATCCAGCAGGTTGGCCACGCGGGTGTGCACGCGACCGGTGCTGAAGTCGTCGAACCAGGTCAGGATCTGGTGGCAGAACGAGACGCAGCCGTCGCCGACGAACACGAAGTCGAAGGCCGTGCCCGACGACATGCCCTTCTGCGTGTAGCCCAGCACCGTCGCCCAGTTCACCGTGGCGTTCTCGGCGGCGTTGCGCGGGTAATAGGCCAGCGTGATCGCGGACATGGTGTTCGCGATCTGGGCGATCTGCACGTTCGTGTACGACACGCCGTTGGTCCAGCTCGACGGCGTCGTGAAGGCATTGGCCGTCGCGATCGTGGCGGCCGACTGCAGCTTCGCGATCGCGGCGTCCCGCATCTCCTTGCGGTTCGAGAACGCCAGCGTCGAGAGGTCCGTCGTCTCGTCGACGATGTACCCCTTGTCGTAGTTGAGCGCGATGTAGCTGAGCGTGGCGCCGAGCATGAGCTCGGCGACGGCCTCGGAGCGCTTCGTGTCGGCCACGTTGTTGATCACGGTGCCGGTCACGCGGATCGCCTTCAGCACGTCCACCGCCGACGAGACGGCGGAGTACATGCCCACCCACGGCACTTCCATGGAGGTGCGGCCGGCGGCGGCGTTGTCGTTCTGCCAGGGGCGCGTGAGGCGCTTGCCGTCGGCGTCGATGCTGGAATAGAAGTTCATGTTCCAGTTGTTCCACGACGCCGAGAACGACTGGGCCTGCGTGACCAGCACGCAGTTGCCCTCGCACCCGTCGTACGTGTTGAACCAGGTGCGCATGGTACCGCCCGCGACGGCCTCGAGGGCCGCCGGGTCGGCGAGCGCACGCTTGGCGTCCGGCTGGTTCGGGTTTTCGACATCCAGTGAGCCGCAGCCGGCAAGCGACAGGGTCGCCAGCACGCCCGCAGCACCCATGAATCGGGTCATCTTCATCGGGTATATCTCCAGTGTTGGCGAGAGGATCAGAAGCCGAGTTCGAGCATCATCGTGAACGTGCGGTACGCGGGATACGTGAAGTAGTCCACGCGGTAGCCGAACGGGCTGCCATCGCCGCCCGGGCCCGTCACGTCAGGATCGTAGCCCGAGTACTTCGTGTGCGTCCACAGGTTGCGGCCGACGATACCGACGCGGGCCGTCTCCAGGCCGCCCACGCGCAGCGAGCGCATGATCGACTTCGGGATCTGGTAGTTCAGGGCCAGCTCGCGCAGGCGGACGAAGCCACCGTCTTCCACGAACTTGCTGTTCGGGTCGAAGTTGTTGTAGAAGGCCTGGAAGAAGCCCTGCGGCTTCTTGACCGCCGCGTTGCGCTGGTCGAAGTCCGTGTCGCGCAGCTCGTTGTACGGCCACTGGCGGGTGTAGTTGTAGATCTGGCCGCCCTTCTGCCAGGTCACCACGCCGTTCATCGTGAAGCCCTTCCACTGCAGCGTGTTGCTGAAGCCCATCGTGAAGTCGGGGTTCACGTCGCCGATCGGGCGCAGCGCCACGCCGTTCGCATCGAAGTACTTGAGCGGGCGCTCTGCGGCCGTGCCGTACGCGCTCTTGGCGACGTAGTAGCCCAGCTCGTTCAGCTGGTAGTCCGAGGCCGTGCCCGTGAGGGTGCCGTTCGTGATGTTCGTCGCCAGCTGGTCCGCCGTGCGGATCCAGTCGGAGCCGTAGATCACGCCGAAGGTCTGGCCGGCGGCGACGCGGAAGATGCGCGTGTTGCCGTCGTTCGGGTCGGGGCCCACCAGGAAGTCGGCCACGTTCAGCTCGGTGATCTTCGAGCGCGTGCGGTCACCGGTGATGTTCAGGCGCCAGAAGAAATCCTTCTTCGAGGCCAGCACGGCGCCGAAGGCGAATTCGTGGGTGGCGCCGTCGAGCGTGGCGGCGTTCACCCAGGTGTTCTGGTAGCCCGTGCCCGACGAGGTCGGGACCTTCAGGATCTGGTCACGCGTGTTCTTCTTCGAGTAGCTGTACTCGAAGCTGTAATTCCGCAGGAAGTTGATGTTGAACCCGGCCTCGGTCTCCTGCGAGAAGGCCGGCTTCAGGTTCGGGTTGCCGAGCGTGACCTTCGACGGGCTGCCGCCGTCGATCGAGAACGTCTCGTACTGCGCATCGAACTGCGGGCGCAGGCCGGCGGTGCCGTAGGACACGCGCAGCTTGCCCTCGTCCACGCCCGGGATCTTGAAGTCCTCGGTGAAGCGCCAGGCGCCCGAGGCGCGGACATACGTGGCGCTGCGGTTCTCGGAGCCGAACAGCGACGAGGCGTCGCGCCGCACGAGACCGTCGATCACGTAGCGATCCTTGATGTCGAACGTCGTGATCGCGAAGTAGTTCTGGTTGCGGATCGTCTGCGACTCGGACGTCGGGACGTTCGGGGCATTCAGGTCACCCTTCGCCGCCGCGCCGAACTCGGTCACGCCGCCCACCGTCAGCTTGTTCGCCTCGACGCGCAGGAAGTTCACCGCCTGGTCCTCGTAGACCGTCGCCAGCTTGGTCGTGTTCGTCAACCAGCCGAACGTCTTCGTGGCCGTCAGCGTCGCGCCGGTGTTGAAGGCGCGGTTCCCGGTGTAGCGCTGGCTCAGGTAGCCCTGGCCCGTGCCACCGATCGAGTTCAGGAAGCCGATCGGGATCAGGTTCTTGTTGTTCCGCGTGCTCTGGTCGTAGTTGAAGTTGCCTTCCGCCGTCAGCCACTCGAACGGCCGGTAGCTCACCTTGGCCGTGCCGGTGAAGCGGTTGCGGTCTTCGGAGATCGTCTGGTTGGCCAGGCGGTACAGCGGGTTCGACAGGTTGCCCGACGAGGGGGGCTGGCGGATGGCGGCCAGGTACGGCGTGCCGTCCGCGTTGTTCGCCGTGATGTCGATGTTCGGCTCCAGGAACCGGACGCCGAAGAACAGGCTGCCCTCGTTCGTCTGGTCGTTCGTGGACCGGCCGTAGAACATGCCGGTCGACAGGTTGATCTTCTCCGTGATCGCCTGGTCCACGTTGATGCGGAAGTTCTGGCGGCTGTAGCCCTTGAGCAGGGTCAGCACGCCCGTCTCCTGCGTGTTCTGCACCGAGGCGTTGAAGTTCGTGCCGCCCTTGCGCTGGCCGATCGAGATGTAGTTCGTCATCGTCGCGCCGGGCTTGAACACGGCCCCGAGCGCGTCGTACACGACCGGATAGCTGTTGTCCGAGATGTCGTCCGGCTCGGAGATGCGCTGGCCGTTGTCATCGAGCTTGAAGCCGCGCGACAGGCCGGTGGTGTTCGACGGGTCGAGCTGGAACGCCGTCGAGGTGTTCAGGCCGACCTTCTTCGGCAGGTAGCTCTGGCCGTACTCGTTGCGGAACTGGAAGTTCACCTGGCCTTCGGACAGGTTCGCGCCGCGCTTGGTGAAGATCTGGATCACGCCGTTCGCCGCATCGGAGCCGTAGAGCGAGCTCGCGGCCGCGCCCTTGATCACCTCGACGTGGTCGATGTCCTGCGAGTTGATGTCCGCCAGGCCGAGACGGGTGATGGTGCCGTCCACGATGATCAGCGGGTTCTGGCTGCCCGTCAGCGACGTGGCCGAGCGGAGCCGGATCGCCGGCTCACCACCGGGCGAGCCACTCACGGCCGTCACGCTGGCACCAGCCACGCGGCCGGCCAGGCTGCCCACCGGCGAGATCGCCGGCACTTCCTTGATCGCGGTGTTGTCCACCACCGCCACGGCAAAGGCCGTCTTCTTCTGGCTCGTCGCGTCCGACACGCCCGTCACGACCACCTGGTCGAGGTTGAGCACGTCACGCTCGAGGTCGAAGTCGCGGTCCACGCGACCCGGCGCGATGGCAATCGCCACCCGCTTCGGCTTGTAGCCGATGTAGCGCACCACGAAGTTCAGCGTCCGGCCACGGTAGCGCGTTGCATCGATGGTGAAGCTGTACCGACCATCGGCCGACGTGTTGGAACCGACACCGATCTCGGGAATGCCGACACTGGCGCCGCCGATCGGCTGCCCCTGCGTCGTCACCCGTCCCGCAAATACGGCCGCCTGCGCCGCCGCGACTTGTGCCCCTGCGGTCATTGCCGCAATCGCTGCGGCAAACCTCAGGGACTTGTTGAACAAGACACCGGCCATTGGGGTACCTCTTGGGATGGAGGAGTGGACCGCGACTGCAACCACGACGTGAACTGCGGCGGCACGGAGAAGCGACATGTCGGCCTCGCCCCTGTGGACCAGGGGTGAAACCGGCACGCCGGATCGCGCGTATACCGTTCCTGTGCGGCCGGCCAGCTTCAGCCGGGCAACGCTTCGTTACCAGTATCATCCCGAATTCACGCGGGGGCAATGGCGCGTCCGCTCGAGTTTTTGCGGCCGGGCTCGCTTGACGCTCCCCCCCGCGCTTGACCCCTCCGCGCGCGCCGGCCACGTTCCACCGCGTGACGCCCCTCGTCCCCCGCCTCCTGCTGGCGACTGTGCTGGTCGCCCTCTCCCCGCCTGTCACGGCGTGGGCGCAGGCGCGCAACGCCCGGCTCTCCGGCGCTGTCGTCGACAAGTCCAGCGGCTCGCCCCTGCCTGGCGCCACGGTCGTCGTCCTGGGCGACGGCCGCATCAAGACCACCGACTCGACCGGGGTGTTCCTCTTCGATCGCCTCCCCTCCGGCATCGCCCGCTTCCTCGTCCGCCACCCCGCGTTCCCGGCCGGCGCGCTCATCGTCGCCCTCGCCCCGGGCGAGATCATGGCGCACAACGTCGAGCTCGATTCGACCTCGGTCGAGGCGCAGCGACAGGCACGGCGCGACGCAGCAGCCCAGGCCGCTGCGCAGGCGCCAGCCACCCGCGCCGCCAACGGACAGGTCCTGGCCCCGGTGCTGGTCGAAGCCGAACGGTCCCGCGGCCCACGCTTCGCCAACTTCGAGCGGCGCCAGAAAACCGGGTCCGGACAGTACCTCGTGCGCGAGCAGATCGAACAGGGCGGCTTCTCCACCCTGCAGGACATCGCCCGCAGCCTGCGAGGCGTGAACGTGGAATGTTCAGGCGGCCCGAACGGGTGCCAGATCCGCATGGTCCGCGCCCCGATGCGATGCTTCCCCGAATACGTCGTCGATGACAACCTCGACAACGTCTTCGGGCCACTCGTCTCGGTGCGCGACATCGAGGCGATGGAGGTCTACACCGGCCCCGCCGACGTGCCGGGTGAGTACGCGGGCCGCAACGCCGGCTGCGGCGTGATCGTGATCTGGACCCGCTCCGGCCCGCCGCGCAAGAAGAAGTAGCCGCCGCTCGACCGGCTACCGGCGTCGGACCACCACCTCGCGCTGGTCCGACGCCACCGGCTCCACCTGCTCACGGCCATCCGGCCACCGCACCCAGACCCCGGTCATCCGGGTGGTCCGTGCGAGCACCTGCGCCGCGGCGTCCATCGACCAGTAGCCGCTGCCGGCGCGCAGCACCCGCACCGGCCCGCGCCGCGTCCCCGACACCACCGCCACCTGCGCCCCGATCGCGAGCGGGTTCGACGGCAGACCCTCCAGCCGCACCCGCACCCCAGGCGTCGCCCGGGCGTTGCGCCACAGTGTCATCGGCCCGCCGTTCTGCGACACGGCCAGGTCCACGCGCCCGTCGCCATCGTAGTCGGCGGCCGCCGCGCCACGCTGGTCACCCGGCACCGAGATGCCGCTCTGCTGCACCGTCTGCGCACGAAAGCTCCCCGCGCCATCGCCAAGCAGGAGCAGGCCGACGCCGGCGTCGAAGCGCATGGTGTTGATCTCGGTGGGATGGAAGTTCTGCGCGAGAAACAGGTCCTCCGCCCCGTCACCATCGAAGTCCGCCACCACGCTGCCGAACGACGGCGCCAGCTGCGCGGCGGTCGGCAGGGGACGCGCCTCGAAATGGTCGCCGCGATTGAGCAGCAGCACGTGGTCGAACGTGGTGGCCCCCACCCGCACCGCCTGCGCCGCCGCCGGCCCCAGCACGGTTTCCACGTCCGCCGCCGCGAACTCGGCGAACGTCGCGAACGTCGCCTTCACCGACGGCAGCGCCGCCCCGATGCGCGCGAAGCCGTCCAGCGGCATCTCGCGCTGCGTCCGCGCGTCGCGCTGCGCGAAGAGCAGGCCGAGGCGGTCGCCGTCCATGCGGGCCACGAACAGCGCATACGGCGCCGCCTCGCTCGCCTTCCACGGCACGTTGCGGCCCCAGCTCGTGGCGACGAGGTCGAGCTTGCCGTCCCCGTCGAAGTCGCCGGCGTTGACACCGTTCCAGCGGCTCGAGCGCGTGCGCAGCCCCATCGCCTCGGTCACGTCGCGGAAGGTGCCGTTGTCGTTGTGCAACACGCGCACCGGCCCGAACTCCACCGCCAGCACCAGCTCCGGCTTCGCGTCGCCATCCAGGTCCGCGAACAGTGCCGATGACACGAGGCCGAGCGCCGACATCGCCCGCGCGTTGGCCGGGTCGTCGGTGAAGGTGCCATCCGGTTGGCCAAGCAGGAGGCGGGAGCGCGCGGGGAGCGGCCAGAGGCCCGGAATGACCCGCGCCCCGACGAACAGGTCCGGCACGCCATCGCCGTTCACGTCGGCCATCGCCAGCGGCCCGATGCTGGCGGCATCACCGGCCACCGCCGGCACCGGCGCCCCGATGCGCGAGCCGGCGGCGAAGGTCAGCACCGCTGGCATCGCCCGCGCGGCGGCGGTGTCGGGTGCCTCGTAGCTGGACTGGCCGGCGAGCAGCGCGCTGGTGCCACCCGCCGTGGTGTGGGGCAGCACGGTGGTGAGGTCGGCCAGTTGCACGCCGCCGCCCACCGCCATCGGCACGAAGCGCGCACCGTCGTTGCGCAGCACCTGGAGCGCGCCGCCGCGTCCACTGCCGAAGACGAGGTCCACGCGGCCGTCACGATCGACGTCGATCCAGCTCACGCCGGGCCCGAGCTGGCTGAAGCGGTTGGGCAGCAGCGGCTGGCGCTTGAAGTCGGCGTAGAGCGAGTCGACGTGCGCGGCGCCGCCAAGCAGCGGTGTCGCGTCGGCGAACAGGGCGGGTCGCGCACGGTCACCGGATGGCGCCGGGACAATTCGTGCACTGTCACCGAATTGCGTGAGGGACGGCTCCGCGATCTCGTAGAGGCGGTCGGGACGGATGCCCTGGATGCGGCTCTCCCGGCCGCTCCGCCAGCGCACGTGGATCGAGAGCGCGGTATCCCGCGCGGCGAAGGTGAGCTGGGCGTCGCTCCCCGAGAGGTAGTAGCCGCCCGCCGTCATCTCGCGCGACTGCACGGGGCCGGTGGCACCCGTGACGGTCACCACCGCACCGATGCCCTGCGTGTTGGCGCCCTGCCCCTTCAGCCGCACTGACACGCGCGGTGCCGCCGTGCGGTTGCGGTACACCACGCTGGGCGCGTCCAGGCGCGTCACCACCATGTCCAGCGCGCCGTCGCCATCCAGGTCACCGAGGGCGATTCCCTGTGAGATGGCCTCGTCGGTGCCGAAGTCCCAGGCCGCACTCGCATCGGTGAACTGGAGGTCTCCGCCGTTGCGGAACGCGATGCTGTGCGTGGCCAGGCGCGGGAACTCCTTCGACTCGCGGTTCCACGGCACGCGCGGGAAGCTGTTGCGGATGCGGTCGTACGGATCGGCCTCGCGCACGTCGTAGCGGTGGCCGTTCACCGTCAGCAGGTCCTCGAAGCCGTCGAGGTCCACGTCGAGGAAGGCCGAGCCCCAGGTCCAGTCGGTGGCCGTCACGCCGGCGAAGTCGGCAACCTGCGCGAAGGTGCCGTCACCGCGCGCGAGCTGCAGCATGTTGCGCATCCACTGCGTGCGCTCGGGCGACAGCCCCACCGGCTTCTGCTGCGGCGTGTGCGTCGGCACCTGGCGCTGCTGTGCCGCGAGCGTCGGTGCCAGCATGTCGCTCGTGAAGATGTCGACGAGCCCGTCGCGGTTCACGTCGGCGAAGTCCACCGACATGCAGGTGTTGCTGGTGGCGCGCAGCGCCATCGTCGGTGCCAGCCGGAAGTTGCCGCGACCGTCGTTGAGCCAGAACTGGTCGGGGTCCTCCAGGTCGTTGCAGACGTAGAGGTCGGGCGCGCCGTCGCCGTTCACGTCGTAAAAGCGGGCGGCGAGCCCGAAGTAGTCGGGCTCCGTCGCCAGCGGACGGCCCGCCTCGTCGCGGAAGCGGTCGCCCTGCACCGGCGTGCGCGTGAAGTGCCCCGTCCCGTCGTTGAGGAAGAACAGGTCGGGTTCCGCCCGCTGCGACCGCAGGAACCCACCGAGGTCAGGGCGCTTCTCGACGCGGTACTCCTTCACCCACGCATCGACCACCACCACCGAATCACCCACCTTCCGCAGCACCTGGTCGAACGCGCGCTGCTGCGGCGTGTAGGCGTCGAGCGCGTTGCGCACCTTGTATGTGGTGACGTACAGGTCGAGCGAGCCGTTGCCGTCCACGTCGGCGAGGGTCATGGTGGAGGCGTTGTAGCCGCCCGTGAGCCCGCTTCCCGCAGTCGCATTCGTGAAGTGCCCACGGCCATCGTTGGTGAACAGCAGCACCGGGCCGCCGAAGGTGCCGGCGATCAGGTCGAGGTCGCGGTCACCATCCACGTCGGCCAGCACCACGCTGGTGGTCTGCACACCGGTGAAATCCAGGCCGCTGGCTTTCGTCACGTCGGTGAACCGGAAGTCGCCATCGTTGTGGTACAGCGCGGCCGGTGCTTCCTCCGACGCCAGCACCACATCCGGCCGCGCGTCGCCATCCACGTCGCCCAGTGCCACGCCCGCACCGTCCAGCAGGCCGCGGTTGTCCAGGCCGCGCGTCTCGTCGATGTCGTTGCGATGGGTGAGCCCGGTGCGCGATGCCGTCAGCAATTCGAAGCCGGCGTCACCGCGGCGGGGCACGGCCAGTGCGCGCCAGCGATGGCCGGCGGCCTCGTGCCAGCTCGTGTCCACGGCCGGCGCACCGCTGCATCCCGCCACCACGGCGGCCGCGGCGACCACCGCCGCCGCGCGCCACGCCCGCAACGGGTTCATGGCGCGCGTCTGGTCTGCAGCGCGTTGACCTTCCGGCCGATGCACTGCCCCTGCACCATCCCGTCCACCACGGCGGGCAGGTAGTGCACGCCGGCATACACGCGCGAGATGGCGACCTCGGCGCGCGCGGCGGAGAAGGTCGCGAACCGGCGCGGCGGCTGGCCGATGTCCACCTGCGTCGAGTCGATGTACGGAATCGTGTCACCGAGCAGCCGGATCAGCACGTCCACCGCGGCACCCGACTGCACCGAGTGTCCCGACGTGTACTCCGGGAAGGGCGGCGTGGGGATCACGGTCTGGTACGAGGGGTCGAGCACGCGCCGCACCCACACCTCGGGACGCACCACGTTCGACCGGTACTTCTCGCGCCAGCATCCGATGAAGGCATCGGCGATCGCGATCGACGTGAGCGCGTAGAGTTCCGCCGCAGCGTCGGCGCCCAGCTGCCGCCGCGCGACCATCAGGTTCGCGACGCTGATCCAGTGGAAGCCCGGCGTGCCCGTGGCCACCGGATTGTCGGCCCAGAACAGCGCCACCTGCTTCTGGTCCGGCGTGAGGGCCTTCACGCTGTCGTGGAACTGCTCACCCATCGTCCGGAACGCCGACCCCGGCGCCTCCGAATACGGCGGCAGCGGCGGCGGCGCGCACTCGTCACCCGACGTGAGCACGAACGGGCGCAGCACGCCCCAGTACGGCTCCGTCGGCTTCATCGGGTTGAAGGTCGGCAGCGTGGTCGGGCCATCGGCGCGCGGACGGTTGGTGAACGTGCCCTTGTCGGTCGCCGTCTCGACGTCCTCGCGCACGTTCGGGTTGTCGAGCAACACCACGTCGGACTGGTTCGAGAGCGTCTGCGGGACGAACTGCGCCACCGTCGACGTGTTCATCCACTCCTCGCGCCGGCCGGACGGCTTCCAGGCGCGGCCCCGCGTGGCGAAGAAGCTGTCCCGCGCGGCCCAGTCGAGGATCGCAGCACCGATCGCGCGCCCATGTGCCAGCGAGCGTGCGCTGTCCGCCGCGCTCACACCGGCCCGCACCCGCGCCGCGACCTGCGCCGCCGCCAGCGAATCGATCGTGCGACGCGTGCCCGGCAGTCCGTCGCGGAAGAGCGAGTCCATCACCACCCGCTCCGCTTCCGCTGCCGCGATCGGCCCATCCACTGCGTCGCCGGCGGGGAGCGCCGCGAAGCCGTTGAGCTGCCCGGACAACGAGCGAAGCCTGGACTGCGGATCCGCCGCGTAGCCCTCGTAGAGTGCGATCGATGCGTAGGCGGAGATCCGCGACGCCACCGGCGGTCCCAGTCGTTCGCTGCGGACGAAGGCCAGCGAGGTGCGCATCCACTGTGACACGAACTGCGGATCCACCGCCGGGCGCGCCTTCGTGCACCCGGCACCGACGGTGAGCAGCAGGATCACGCCGACGTGCCGCAGGATCGGCGCACCACGATGGATGGCAGGCATTGGGAGTGGCTCCAGGAAGACGGTCTCGCCCCGATTCTGAACGGTAGACTATTCCCGTTGGCTTGGACAGGCACGGCGGGTTAGCCTTCCGTATGCATCGCACCACGTCCACGATCCGGCCCATCCGGGCGCTGCTGCTGCTCGCGTTGCTCACCGGCTGTGAAGGGTCGCCACGCAGCGCCGCCGCCGATGTCCCCGGCACCGATGTCAGGCAGATCCCGGAGTACCGCAAGGCGATCGTCCCCGACCTGATGATGCAGGCCGCCGATGCCGGCCGCGTGCTCGGTGACCGCAGCGCACCGGTCCGCCTGATGGTCGTGAGTGACTACCAGTGCGCCGAGTGCCGCACGTGGGCGGACTCGGTGTTGCCGGTGCTCCGGGCGGCGTACATCGATTCCGGGCGGGCACGCCTGACCTGGGTGCACTACCCGCTGCGCTCGCACCCGAACGCGGTGCGGGCCGCCAGTGCCGCGCTCTGCGCCAGCGCCCAGGGCCGCTTCTGGGAGGCCGGGGCACGGCTCTTCGCGCAGCAGGCGCTGTGGGGCGGCACCAAGGACGCGAACGTCGTGATCGACTCGCTCGTCGCCACCCCCGGCATCGATGCGTTCGCCCTCCACAACTGCATCGACAGCGGCCGGATGCTGCGCCAGATCCGCGGTGACATCGACTGGGCCGACACGGCACGCGCCGGCGCGCCGCTGACGGTGGTGCTGGGCACCCGGCGCATCCCGGCATCCGCCGGACTGCCGGTCCTGCGCGCCGCGATCGATTCCGCGCTCGGCCGGCGCGGAGCACCGGATACGCCAACGACGAAGGGCCAGCTCCGGTGCACTGGAGCTGGCCCTTCGTCGTCGTGCCGGGGCGCCGTCAGGCCGGGCGCGTCACGGCGTGGCCGGTGCCGGTGTGGCCGGCGGTGCCGCCGCCGGGGCCGGCGTGGCCGATGGCGCGGTGAAGTCCACCGTCGGTGCCTCGCGCTTCGCGGCATCCGTCACCTCGAAGTACTCGCGCGGCTTGCTGCCGAGCACCTTCGCCGTCATCACCGCGGGAAACTTGCGGATGTACGCGTTGTACTCGTTCACCGCGTTGTTGTAGTCCGTGCGGCTCACGGCAATGCGGTTCTCGGTGCCGGTGAGCTCATCCTGCAGCCTCAGGAACTGGGCATCGCTCCGCAGCTGCGGGTAGCTGGTGACCAGCGTCATCATCGGCAGGACGGCGCGCGACAGGGCGTCGTTGGCCTGCGCCAGCTCGGCCGGGTTGGCGCCGCCCGGGCGCGCCAGCGCGCCCGTGAGGCCGCGCTGGGCCTGCGCCACGGCGATGAAGATGCTCGACTCCTGCGCCGCGAAGCCCTTCACCGTGGCCACCAGGTTCGGGATCAGGTCGGCGCGGCGCTGGAGCTGCACCTCGATCTCCTTCTGCGACTTCGCCGCCGACTCATCGAGCGACTGGATCGTGTTGTAGCCGCAGGCGCCGAGCGCCAACGGCAGGAGCATCACCGCGCGTCGCAGCCATCGCGTCCGTGCGCTGCGCACTGGGTCGGGTCGAGCCATCGTCAAGTCACGCATCGTTTCGCTCTCTCGAAGATCTGAAGTGAACGGCGCTGCCTGACGCAGCACCGGGGACCGCGACGGCCGACGCTAGACCGCGGCGGACGCCGACCGCGTGGACCCACCCACGCGGTTCAGGT
Source organism: Gemmatimonadaceae bacterium (assembly GCA_020851035.1). NCBI lineage: Bacteria > Pseudomonadati > Gemmatimonadota > Gemmatimonadia > Gemmatimonadales > Gemmatimonadaceae > Gemmatimonadaceae bacterium. The sequence continues at coordinate 78,501 of JADZDM010000014.1, forward strand.
ACGCCACCAGGCGCCCCATCGCATCCAGCACGCCAAGCAGGACCGGCGTCACATCCGTCAAAGGAATCTGCACGTCGGTACGCGCATGCTGCACCAGCCGATCGAATGGCCGGGCATCGAACCCGGCCAGCGCCGCGACGTCGCGGCTGAGCTGCCGGTAGTCCATCGCGGGTGGCTGGCCTGCCACCCGCGACACCCCCCGGAACAGCACCATCAGCGTGGACAGCCCGTTCACCAGCATCTGCAACTGGTGCCGCTGGTTGTCCCCCACCGCCATCACCGCCCGGCGCAGCTGGAGCAGCTTGCCCATCGCCTCCCGCTCCACGTGCAGTCGCAGGTCCTCGGCGTCCACCGCAACGCCGGCGAACGGCGGATCCCCCACCAGCACCTGGTGGCGGTGCAGGATGTCCGCGTACTCCATCGCGAAGATGTCCGCGCTCGAGCGCCACTCGTCCAGCGTGAGCAGCAGCGGCGGCGGGTTGCCGGCCGCCGTCCACTTCTGCACCGCCGCCGCCTTCCGGATCAGCAGGTCCAGCGGCAGCGCATCGACGATCACGAGCAGGTTCGTGTCGGACTGGTGCGGGAGCACCTCTCCCGCCACCGCCGACCCGAACTTCAGCACCACCCGCAGCGTGTCACCGAAGACACGCTCGAGCTCGGTGACGAGTTCGCCGATCGCGATCGAACTCGCCTCCTCCGTGGCCTGCATCACTGAAGTCGTCACCAGCTCGATCCTCCGCCGCCGCCGCTGAAACCGCCACCCCCGCCGAACCCGCCGAATCCGCCACCTCCTCCACCACCGCCGCCGCCCCAGCCACCACCGCTGCCCCAGCCGCCGCCACCGATGTTCGGCAGGACGACCGGGATGAACCCGCCACCCCCGCCACCGCCACGCCCGCCGCGCCCGCCGCGACCCGCGCTCGACAGGAGGAAGATGATCACCATGATGATCAGGAACACCACCAGCGGACTGACCTGGATCTCCGGCGCCTGTTGCACACGGCGCCGCGGCACCAGCGTCGTGTCGAGCGCGAACCCGAACTCCGCGGCATAGTGCTGCGCCACCCGCACCGTCACCAGCGACAGCCCGCGGGCGTAGTCCTGCTCGCGGAAGTACGGCACCGCCTCCCGGCAGATCTCGCCCGACATCCCGTCGGTGATGAAGCCTTCACTGCCCTGCCCGACCTCGATCCGGCAGGCGCCGCGACCGCTCGTGTTCGTCTCCTTCGGCACGAGCAGGATCACCACGCCGGCATTCCGTGCCCGTGACCCCACGGCGTCGTTCGCGCCGACCTTCCAGGTCCGGGCGATCTCCAGCGCCACGTCGGCCGCCTCACGGTTGCCGAGATCCGCCATCGTCACGACCGCGATCTCGCCGCCGCTCTTGGCCTTCACGTCCTCGGCGATGCGCGTCAGCAGCGTGACGCGATCGGCAGGCAGGATGCCCGCGAAGTCGTTGACGTACCCCACCGGGGTCGCCGGGATCGCCACGCCCTGGAACAGGGCAAACACGCCGGCGACCAGCGCCGAGAGAAAGTGCATCGACTGGGTTTGAGGTGACGCTGAATAATACGCCGCAGTCGCCGGGAAGTGTCAGGCGCGCGGGATCCGCCACGCGGCACCGGTGCCGTCGGAGCGCCCGCCGGCAGTAACTTCCAGCTCCTTCCAGACCCCACGCGACCATGACCGTCCGCCTCCTGCTCGGCGCCCTCGCCACCCTGGCCCTGACTGCCTGCGCCCGCACCGCCGAGAGCGCAACGCCGGCCAGCCCGGCCATCACCTATGGGCCGGACTCCGCCACGGTCGTGATGGACACGGCACTCCTCCGCAAGGCGGATCTCGGCCGGATCACCGGTGACTCCACCGCGAAGGTCATCGTGCTCGAGGTCAGCGACTTCCAGTGCCCGTACTGCAAGGTCTTCCACGACTCCACGTACTCCCTCCTTCGCAGTGCCTACGTGGACAACGGCAAGGTCCGCATGGCGTACGTCAACCTCCCCCTCCGCGGCCACCGCAACGCCTGGCCCGCCGCCGAGGCGGCGATGTGCGCCTCGGTGCAGGGAAAGTTCTGGACGATGCACGACTCGCTGTTCGACGCCCAGCCGCGCTGGGAGGACATCGCGAAGCCGGACACGATGTTCGCACGGTTCGCGCGCACCCTGGCACTCGACGAGAAGGGCTACGCTTCGTGCATGACCACGCACGCCACGCGGCCGCTGATCGCCAGTGACGCCGAGCGGTCCTCCAGCGCCGGCATCAGCGGCACGCCGGCCTTCATCATCGGCGACAGCCTGCTCAGCGGCGCCTATCCGTTCGCCGACTTCCGCCGCGTGATCGACGCCAACCTCGCGGCGTCGGCGCCGCGCTGACGCCCCGCCGTCCAGCACCGCCGCCCGTGCTCCGCATGCACAACGGCGCGGTGGTGCCGTGAATCCCCTCCTGCGGGCGCTCTACGGTGGGGCGGGGCTGCTGGCGCGCGGCGTGGTGGCAACGGGGTGGCCCGGCGACGGCAAGCTGGCCCGCAGCGTGGCCGCACGCCGCGGGCTGGGCGCCCGGTACCGCGACTTCGCGACCAATGGACGTGACCGCAGCCGCCCGCTGGCCTGGTTCCACGCCCCGAGCGTGGGCGAGGGCCTGCAGGCCACACCCGTCATGGCGGAGTTGCGCACCAGGTTCCCGGGCGTGCAGCAGGCCTACACCCACTTCTCGCCGAGCGCCGCCGCCTTCGCCGCGCGGACCGGTGCCGACTTCCACGACTACCTGCCGTTCGACGGCGCCGCCGAGATGGCCGGCGCCATCGAGGCACTGTCGCCGTCGGCGCTCGTCTTCAGCAAGCTCGATGTCTGGCCGGTGCTGGTGGAACAAGCATCCCGACGGGGCGTCGCACTCGGGATGATCAGCGCGACGATCGCGGCAACCAGCGGCCGACGCGGCGGCCTGGCCGCCGCGATCGCACGCGATGCCTACGGCGCCCTGCAGGCCGTCGGCGCCATCGACCACGCCGACGCGGCACGGCTGGTCGACATCGGTGTTCGCGAGTCGGTGATCCAGGTCACGGGTGACACGCGCTACGACCAGGTGTGGGCCCGCGCCCTGCACGCGGCACGCACGGCGCCCACGCTCGACCGGTTCCGCACGACGGCGCGCCTCACCTGCGTCGCCGGCTCCACCTGGCCCGCCGACGATGCCGTGCTGCTCGAGGCATGGCGCCAGCTCACGGCAATCCACCCGGGTCGCCTCCGCCTGATCATCGCGCCGCACGAACCAACGCCGGCACACCTCCAGCCGGTGGAAGCGTGGGCGCGCGGGTGCGGCCTCACGTGCCTGCGCCTGGATGCGCACGGCGACGAATCGGCCGACGTGGTGCTGGTGGACCGCGTGGGAGTGCTCGGCGAGCTCTACTCCGTTGCCGACATCGCCTTCGTGGGTGGTGGCTTCCACGGCGCCGGGTTGCACTCGGTGCTCGAACCGGCGGCGTTCGGCGCGCCGGTGGTCTTCGGCCCACGGCACACGGCCAGCCGCGATGCAGGCCTGCTCATCAGCGCCGGCGGCGCCACACCGGTCACGGATGCCCGGTCGCTGACCACCGTGCTCACCGGATGGCTCGATCCCGCGCACGACGGGGCTCGCACCACCGCGGGCGCACACGCGCGCACACTCGTGGAACGTGGCCGTGGCGCCGCGACGCGATCAACGGACCTGGTGGCCGGACTGCTCGAACGTGCCGCGCCGCGCGCCTAGGGGCAGGCCACCCACGCTGCTTCGCCATCCGCGGCGAGATGCATGCCCGACGTGACCGTGATCGCATAGGTGGGCCCCGCGGCGACCTCCCACGTCAGCTGCACCGCCGTTCCCGGCGCGCCCTTCGTCCAGGTTCGGCTCCCGCGCTGCGGCACGAACAGGTACGCCGGCTCGCCCTGCAGCGTCGAACAGCGGTCGGCGGCCCCACCCCGCACCTGCACCAGCTGGCGCGTGAGCACCTGCACCCGTGCACGGAGCGTCACCGTGTCCGCCACGGACTCGACATAGCTGGCGGCGCGCAGCCGCGTGACGCTGTCACGGCCCGACGCGGCCGGCCCGAGGAAGAGGCGCACCACGTGCGCCGGCGTGAAGCGCATGGTGTGCTCCAACGGTGCCCGTCCCACCGGCAGCGGCCACGCGGCATGGACTGCGGTCGCCGGAGCACCCAGGGCGGCCGTCGCCCGCAGGAAGGTCTCGAACGCGGCGGATGCCGCGCCGGGCGCGGCCGCACCCTGGGCTCCCGCGGTGGCCACCACCGCGCACGCCGCGACGATGGCAGCCATCGCACGACGGATGACGTTCTGCATGGTTTCCTCCGTTCCAGTGTGACGGGCGCGCGCGATGCTCCGCGCACCCGTGCCCATTCTTGTCTGGCGCGTCATCGCGCCGTCATCGCAGTCCGGCGTCAGTAGTCGTACCAGCCCGGCGGCAGCCCGCCCCCGGGCTCGGGGGCCGGCGGTGGTGCACCGCCGGGTGTGGAGCCTGTGGCCTGCTGGTACGGATCGGTGATGCGGATGCGCCCACCGGGAATCGAACTGAAGACCAGTGTGCCGCAATCGGTGGTGTGGTCGGACGCCGCCATCGCCGCGCCGAACGAGCCGTTCCGGCCGAACTGCAGCCCGCGCATCGGCAGCCAGGCGAACTCCGCCTCCGCGAACGCCGACACGAGGTCGATCACCAGGCGCAGCGTCTCGTTGTTCAGCAGGTACCAGTGCGGGTTGCTGCTGAAATTGCGGTACAGCAGGCAGCCGTAGATGCCCCCTGCCAGCTGCTCGGACTCGGCCGGCGCGAGCGCATAGTCGTTCGCGCGGATCTTCGCGCGAGCCTTGTTCCCCAGGATCGGCTCCGCGAACACCTGGTTGATCACGGATCCCACCGTCGGGTACCGGTCCGGGAACACCCGCAGGTACTCCTCCGCCTTCGCCAGCAGGATGCGCCGCTCGCGGGGAGAGAGCGACCCCCAGAACTCGGTGTCCACGCCGGCAGGAGCCGGCACGAAGTCGCTCGTCGCCACCGACAGCGTCTCCGCCGCGTAGTACACTTGCGGTGAGTTGAGGCACGAGGCGCGTTCGGCCCCTGACCCCATCGGGAACCGCATCGCCTGCATCACGTCGAACGGCAACCCGAAGCCGGTCGGGTAGCTTGCCGTCACCGTGATCGTCGGCAGGCCGTACGCCGGGAAATCCAGCGAGCGCGGCGCCCGGCTGGCCAGCACACCCATGCAGTCACCGATCGCCGCCGAGACCATCGGGGCACCGCCGCTGCGCGGCGCCACCGGACCATCCTGACACGCCGTCAGTGCCACGGCACAGACGACGAGCACCGCTCCCGCATGCGTATGTCGCATCGGAATCCACCTCCAGCCAGGGAACGTGTCGAGCGACGTCGCTCCCCTGGCGGGGCGTGCATCGCGTCAGCCATGACGCATGGCTGACGCAGGCACGTTGTGTTGTCAGGCTCGCGGCACCCGCCCGCTTTTCACGCACCCCGTACCATCGTGATGCATGGCGGCGTGACGGCGCGGCAGCGGTGGTTCAGCGCGTCCAGACGATGATGGCGCCGCAGTCGGTCTCCGGGCGCTGGAACTCCGCCGGCACCGACTGGCCCGAGCGATACACTTCCATCGCGCGGATGTCCTGCACGTTCACGAACTGGTCGATCGAGAAGGAGAGCCCGCTCCGCCCGGTCACCATCGGCGTGCCGTCGATGATGAGTCCCATCGGGCACCCCTGGATGCTGGTGGTCAACCCGCGGCCGTACGCCACCTGGTTGCCGTCGCTGTTGCGGAAGAGCGTGATGCCGTTCCGCCCGCGCAGCACGTCCGTCACGTTCGACGCGTTCCGTGCCAGCAGCTCGGAGCGGCGGATGAAGATGCCGTTCGCCGTCCGCGCGCGATCGTCGAATCCCGCCATCGCCGCCGACCGGGCATCCGCGCGCACCTCGACGCGTGCGAGCGTCTGGCCGGCCGGCCGCAGCTTCACCGTGATGCTCGCCAGGCGCCCCTCGACGATGGTCACGGGCAGGTACTCCGCGAGGTATCCGACCTTGCGCACGCGGATGAACTGCAGCCCTCCTTCCAGCGGCGCGAGGCGGAACCGACCGGAGGAGTCACTGCTCGCCGTGAGCGGGGTCGAGATCGCATTGATCACCGCACCGAACACGCGACGCCCGCTCGAATCGACGATCGCGCCGGTCAGCCCGCCGCGGCGCGGCGGGAGGGGCGGACCGCTGACCGGCTGCTGCGAATCCACCGCGGCCGGAACGACGGCCGAATCGCGCGTCTCCGGCGGCGCGGCTGGCGCGGCAGCCGAGGGCGCCGGTGTCAGCGTCAGCCGCAACGACGCCGTGACCCCGGCGGCGATGTCGAACTCGAAGGCCAGCAGCCGGAAACCGGGATGCAGCACCTCGACCGACACGCGGCCGGGCACCAACCCGGCCAGGCGGAACGCCCCGTCCGGACCGGTCTCCAAATGCGGCTCGCCCGACACGTGCCGGACGACGGCGCCGCTCACGGGCGCGCCGCCCGAATCCACGACCACCCCGGCAATCGTGGCCGTGGCCGCCACCGGGCGCGCCGGAACCGCCTGTGCGCCGGCGTGGTTCGATACGGCACATCCCAGTGCCAGGAATACCGCCGCGGCCCGCAGCGTCCGTACTATTTGCGGCACTGGGTGCATGGTGTCAGAGTACAGGTTCCCTATCGGTGGATGAAAGCTATGTACGCTGGGTGTCGGACGCAGTTCCTCGGCGTCGCCACCGTCACGGTCGTCGCCGCCGCCGTACCGGCCCCCGTGGCCGGCCAGGCGGCTGCTCCCGAGTGCCGCGTCGCCGTGCTCGCCCACGACTCCGCGGGCGCGCCGCTGTCCGACGTGTCGGTGGAGACGCTCGGCCGCGGAGAGTCCGTGCGCACGCGCGAGGACGGGCGCGCCACCTTCGGCACCGGCTCCGCGGCGCCCGTCGTGTTGCGACTGCGACGCCTGGGCTTCGTCGCCGCCACGCAGAACGTGATGCCGTCGTGCGGAGGTGCCCCGGAGCCGATCCGGGTGGCCATGACGAGTGTGGCGACCGTCATCGCACCGATGATCGTCCGCGGTCGCAACACGCACCGCTTCACCGGGCCGCTCGCCGGCTTCTACGAGCGCCGGGCGCGCGGCGACGGCTACTTCTTCACCGTGGCCGACATCGACCGCCGCAACGTGCAGCGCATGGCGGACCTGATCCGCACGGTGCCGGGCTGGGGCCGCACGCAGAACGTCCGCACCGCCGACGCGATGATCCGTGGCACCGCCGTGCGCATGGGTGTCGCCGGGCGCAGCGGCGGCGCGGCCAGCGGGAGCAACTGCTTCCCGACGGTCGTGATCGACGGCTCGGCCGCCTCGATGGCCGAGCTGAACATGGACGCGATCGACCCGCGCAGTCTCGCCGGCGTGGAAGTGTACGTGGATGGCTCACGCACCCCATCGGAGTTCTGGGGCACCGCCGGCCAGGGGCGCTGTGGCGTCGTCGTCATGTGGTCGCGCAGCATGGATGCGATTGCACACGCGCCCCTCGCCGACCAGCACGCCGCCCCCGATGTGGTGTTCGAGCCGCACGAGGTGGACGAAGTCGCCACACTCGACCGCGATCGCTCGGTCCCGCCGCTCTATCCCGTGGAGCAGAGGCGGAAGAAGCGCCCCGGCGAGGCCACCGCCTCCTTCGTGGTGCTGCCGGGCGGCGAGCCCTGGGTGCGCGACGCGAAGGTGGTCAGTGCGACGGAACCCGCGTTCGGCGATGCCCTGCTCGAGGCCCTGCCACTGCTGCGCTTCAACGAGGCGCGGCGGAACGGCCGCCCCGTGGCCATGCGCGTGACGTTCACGGCGCGGTTCGGCGAGCCGGCACCGGCGGCATCCCGTCCCTGAACGTGCGAGGGGGCCGCACGACGAACCTCCGTCGGCGACCCCCTGCGTCCTGACCTTCGCTGCTGCGGCGGTGCGCCCCGCGATCATGCCGGTGCCGGGACATCACGCCCGGTGCCGGCATGCTGCGCAGGCAGCCCTTACGGGCGGACCCTCGGCACCGTCTCGGGCGGACGGCCGTCGAGGTACCAGACCACGGCTGGCGAGCCGCTGAACTGCGGGTTGGTGGCGTTGGACGTGGCGCGCGCGCCGAGGCCGGCCGGGAAGGCGACCGCGGTGAGCGACGAGCCGGCGATCCGCGAGCCGCCGTCGGGGTTGACGGCCGTGGTGCCGGCGGTGCCCACCGGGGCCAGCGCCGAGAGCACGGTGGTCGGGGTGTCTGCCACCTGCACCCGCGCGGCGATCGTGTCCGCCGTCACCTGTGCGTACGCCGTGGCGCGGCCATACGTGACGTTCGAGAACGCCGGCGTGGCCGGCAGGGCATCGGCCAGGCGCTTGGTGGTGAACACGTTCACGGCGCCAACGCCCGACGGGATCGCATGCACGGCACGGATGCCGACGCGGGCGCCGAGGGCGCTGAACGACGGGAACGAATCCACCAGCACGATGATGCTGTCCCGGTCACCCTGTGCGAGGCCGACGTGCAGGAGCGTGTAGTACGTGTCCTTCGCGAGCGTCACCGACCGGTCGAGGATCGGCGCGCCGGCCACGATCGCCGGCGTGGTGCTCACGATGAAGGCGCGAAGCTGACGCGCGCCGACCTTGGTGCCCGCGTAGGCCGAGGCCTGCCGGAAGTTCAGGCCGAGCCCCTCGAGCGGGTTCTCGATCTGGTCGACGAAGCGGTAGATCATCGCGCCCGTGTCCGGGATCGCGTTGATCACGCGCACGTACGCGAGATCACCGACCTGGGTCACGGTCGGACCGGTATCAGCCGAGCAGGCCGCCAGCGCGCCGAGCATACCGGCGGCCGCGGCGGTGCGCAGCGAGGACTTGAAGAGAGACATGGTCATCAGATGATGAAGGAGTGACGATCCGGCACCGGCCGGATCACTGTTGCTGTGTGGGGGGATTGGTCGGCTCGCCGCCCGAATCGCCCTTGACGATGAACGAGCGCGTGACGATGAACATCACGATGCCACCGACGGCGGCGCCGACCGTGACGAGGGTCTTGCCCCGGGCGAAGCGGCGCGTGTTCACGTCACGCACCTGCGACTCCGGGACGCTGACCCGCTCACCCGACCACCTGCTGCTCGGCCGGTTGATGTAGGTCACCTCGTCCACTGCCACGGTCAGCACGCCATCAACCCGCGAGATGGGCTTGCCACGGAACGAGAGCACATCCGCCCCGAGGCTCTGCACGACATCCGCCCGTCCGCGTTCGTTCAGCAGCACCTCGATGGGCGCGCCCGACATGTCGTCGCGGGCCGACCGGGGCCCGTACGTGTAGCATCCCGACAGGGAGGCCACGAGCACGGTGATCCCGGCCGTCGCGCGCGCCACGCGGAGTCGCTGCACAGCGAGGTGTCGCATCAGCGTCGACTCAGAAGCCGTACGTGCCGACCGCGGCACGGTTGGTGTTCTGGTACTGCGGCTTCAGGCGCGAGTTCAGCTCCTGGATCGGCACCGCCCACTCCAGCGGCGTGCCGACGATCAGGTCACCCCAGCCGCGGCTGTCGATGTACCACTGCGAGTAGCCCGTGAAGGCCGTCTCCATGCGCTTCTCCCACTTCATCGCCTCGAACGTCGAGCCGCAGGCCGTGGCCGTGCCACCCGCCACCGGCACGCGCGGCACACAGCCGCTGCCGCCCGGGACGGGATCATTCACGCCGTTGGTGAGCGGGATGGCCACCAGGCCGTTGCGGGCGCGGCTGTCGTTGATCAGCGGGATCGCCTCAGCCGGGCGATTGAGCTGCAGCAGCGCCTCGGCCGCCAGCATGCCGATTTCGTCCGACTCCATCAGCACCCAGGTGCCCGAACCGCTGGCGTTCCGGATGGCGCGGAAGCGGGTGTGGTCGTAGAACGAGTTCGACCACCCGTCACGCGCATTCGCCGACGTGCCGTCCTCGCCCGCCGGGCGGTTGCGGAAGTACAGCGTGGCGCTCGGCGCCTCCTGCGTGTTCTGCGCGTTCTGCAGGACACGGGTCTCGCCGGACGGGAAGCGCTTGTCCGGCGTCTTGATCAGGATGTAGCCGTTGCGCGAGGCCAGCGCACCGCTGGTGATGTACGCGTTGTACGCCCCCGAGGTGTCGGCCATGCCGATGATCGGCGTCGGCATGTAGTGCCAGCCCTGGTACAGCGTGAGCTGCACGATGGTGCCGTTCACCGACCAGCCGAGCGTCGGGTCGAGCGTGACCGTGATGTTCGACGTGATGCCGTTGGTGGCATCGGCGAGCACCTCGGTCCAGTTCACGGCGGCGCGCGCGGCCGGCGTGCGCGCGACGCCGGCGCGGAAGCGGGCCTTCAGCGACCGGGCCATCCGGACGAACGTCTGGGCATCGAGGCTGGTGCCGTTGATGTACGACGCGCCCGGGATCGGGAAGGCGGGCGAGACGTTCGTCGTGTTGTCGGTGCCCACCGCGATCGCGGAGTCGAGCATCGCGAGCGCGGTGGCGTTCACGACCGACGCCGGCGCGAAGTTCGCCTCATCCGTGGCCGACGGGGTGATCACCGAGGCCGAGTCGTAGATCATCGACAGCTGCCCGAGGGCGTAGCCGATGTTCAAGTACCCGATGGCGCGGGTGCGCGCCTTGGCCAGCGGCGTATCCGACAGCTTGTCCAGTGCCTTCACGGCGTCGGCGCTCTGGCGCGCGAAGCGGGTGAGGACGCTGAAGTCCTGGTTGTTGCCCTGGAGCGTGAGGTTGGCGCTGCCGAGGGAGTTGTCGAGGATGTCCCGCGGCAGCCCCATCCGCACGTTCATGCCGGCGTTGTTCACGCTGGCACCGCTCTCGAGGCCGAAGTTGAGGGTCTGGGGCCAGATCGAGTTGAGCGTGTTGTACTGGCCCACGAACATGCCCTGGAACGACTTGCCCGCGACCTGGGCCGCGCCATCGGCCGTCTGGAACGCGGCACTGACGTCGACCACGTTGGTGTTGCTGACCGGCAGGTTGCTGTCGCACCCCGCCATCGCAACGGCGCCGCAGGCTGCGGCTACGCGCACGAAACGCATGTGCATCTGTGTGAGTCTCATAAGGTATGGCAGGCCCCCCTGGCACCGCGTCACGGCGACGCGGTGCCGGGGCCCGGAGCTCAGAAGGTGGAGCCGAGCGAGAACGTGAAGGTCCGCAGGTTCGGGAAGGCGTAACGATCAACGCCGTTCAGCACCGGGGAGCCGAGTGACCCGCCGGCGAGGCCGGTCTCGGGATCGAAGCCTGTGTAGTTCGTGAAGGTCACGAGGTTGCGACCCACGACACCCACGCTCCAGTTCCCGGCGCCGAGCACCTTGCCGACACGGTACGACAGCGACACCTCGCGCAGGCGCGCATATGTCGCATCGAACGTGGACAGGTCGTTCGGACCCAGCACGTCGTACTTGCCGCCGATGCCACCGCCACGCTCGGCGCGGTAGTAGTAGCCGGCCGGCTTCGCGTTCGCGATCGTGGCGTTGGCCTGGTCCACCTCGGACACCATGAAGTCACCGAGGCTCCAGGCGTAGCCCTGGTTCCACATCCGCGCGCCATGCGACGCATCCAGCAGCGCGTAGGCGCTCAGGCGGTGGAACGTGACCGTGTTCGTGATCGACCAGCGGAACTTCGGCAGCGTGTTGCCCAGGGGCAGCGAGCGGACCGGGTTGCCCAGGGTCGTGTCGCGCAGCGGGATCAGCGTGCCGTAGTTGTAGTTCGCGTTCCACGGCGTCGCGTTCGACGTCGACGAGATGTTGCGCGCCGCCCAGTAGTTGCGGGTGTAGGCGCTGTCCTGCGACAGGCCGCCCGTCCAGACCACGAAGCCCTCGTTGTTCAGCTCATACTGCTGGCCCGAGCCGCGGGCGCCGCACTGCGAGGCGAACGCCGCCGGCAGGTCGCCGCAGGCGTGCGCGAACTTGGTGCCGTAGAACGTGCCGAGCTTCTCGCCCTCGCGGAACAGGAAGACGTTCTCCACGCTCTGCAGGCCCACGCCACCCGTGAACGGCGCCACGTTCAGCTTCGTGATCGTCGAGCGCGTCCGGTCGTAGTTGAAGCGCGTGCTCCAGCTCAGGTTCTGCTTGGTGATGATCGGGACGTTGATGCTCATCTCGAACGTCTTGTTGCTGAGCGTGCCGGCGTTCTGCCACTGGGTGGAGAAGCCCGTCACGTTCGGCACCGGCACCGGCAGGATCTGGTCGCGCACGTCCGACGTCGCGTAGTTGATCGTCACGCCGAACTTGTTCAGCACCTCGGCATCGAGGCCGATCTCGACCTCCCGGTTCTTCTCCGGGCCGAGGTTCGAGTTGCCGAGCAGCGTCGGGTTGATCACGCCGCCGGCCTGGAAACCGAAGCTCGGATACTGGGCATCGAAGCGCGGGCGGCCACCGGCCGTCCCGATCGAGGCGCGCAGCTTGAGCTCGTTGATCGGCTTCACGAACCACCACGGCTCCATCGCCACGCGCCAGGCCACCGAGCCACGACCGAACATCGCGAAGCGGTTGTCCGAGCCGAACAGCGACGAGCCGTCGCGGCGCACCAGGCCGCTCACGATGTAGCGATCCTTGTAGTCCAGGTCGAGGTTCGCGAACTGGCCGATCTGGCGCACGCTCTCGAGGTTCGAGCCGATCGCCAGGTTCTGGATCAGCGCGCCGGAATTCTCGACGCCCGGGAACGGGATGTTGTCACCACCCGAGTTCTGTGCCTTGAAGTCCTGCTGCTCGTACAGGTAGCGCAGCGTCAGCTTCGTGTTCAGCTCGCCGAACGAGCGACGGGCGGTGGCGTTGAAGCTGGTGTTGAACGACTGGTCGGCGAACGCACGGCGGAAGATGCTGCCGTTGTTGACGGCCGGGTTCGACGTCGTCGTGCGGAAGCCGCGATCCTGCACCGAGAACTGGTCGCCGTTCGAGCGGTCGTAGCCGAACTGGCCCTGCACGTCCAGCCAGCTGAGCGGCGAGTACTTCAGGTCCACGTTGCCGATGAAGCGGTCACGGCTGTCGTTGCGCTTCGAGTTCTGGAACGAGTAGAGCGGATTGTCGTTCTGGCCGCCCTGCGCCAGCGGGTTCGAGCGCACGTACAGGCGGTCGAAGGCGTCTGTGGCGAGCAGGTTCACGAAGGCCGGCACACGCGTCAGGCGGAAGAAGCCCGTGGTGCCACCGGTCTCGGAGCCGGACTGGTTCAGGCCGTCCTGGTCGAGGCGGCTGTAGTACGTGTTCACCGCGGCCGACCACTTCGAGCCGAAGCTCTGCGACACGTTCAGGCGCACCGAGTTGCGGCGCAGGCCGCTCAGGTAGCGGATCGAGCCTTCCTGCGTCGTGTTGTTCACGCTCGCGAAGAAGTTCGCGCCCTGGTAGCGGCCCGTCACGTCGAGGTTCACGGTCGAGAAGCGACCGTTCGTGATCGTGGCACCGATCGGGTTGTACGTGACCGGGAAGGCCCCCGTCGCATACAGGTTCTGCAGGCGCGTCACGCCGAGGTTGCCGGCAATGCCACCGTCGTTGCGGTAGGTGCGCGGCGTCAGGGCGAAGTCACCACCCTGCTCGTTGATGCGGAGCGCGTCGGCGTAGATGTCGGACACGCGCGTGCACGGCTGCGTGTTGCCATTGTTGAAGCCGTTGCCGTCGCAGAAGAGCTGCTTCGTGGCATCCTGCTGCAGGAACGTGTACTGCGAGAGCGGGAACTCACGCTCGATGTCGCCGGCACCGGCCTCGGTGCGCAGGCCGTAGCGGACGGTGTTGTCGCTGGCGCTGCGGCCGGACTTGGTGGTGATCTGGATCACGCCGTTGCCGGCGCGGGCGCCGTAGAGCGAGGCGCCGGCCGCACCCTTGACGACCTCGATGCTCTCGATGTCGAGGGCGTTGAGGTCAGGCAGCGGGCCCTGCAGGATGACGCCGTCCACGATGTACAGCGGCTCCTGGCTGCGTCCGCTGGCGTTGATCGACGTCGGGGCGCGCAACAGCACGGCGGGCTGGGCGCCCGGGCGGCCGGAGCTCGAGACGATCGAGGCGCCGGGCACCTTGCCCTGGAGCTGCGAGAGCGGGTTCACGCCGGCGACCGGCATGTCCTTCTCGTCCACGCGCGACACGGCGAACGGCACCTTGGCCTGTTCCGTGGCGCCCGTCACGCCGGTCACGATGACCTGGCTGAGGCGGTTCACGTCGGCGGCGAGCACGAAGTTCTGCGTGATCACGCCGGGGCGGAGCACGATGCTCTTCGCATCCGGCTTCTGGCCGATCGAGCGGGCGCGCAGCACCACGTTCTGGCCGCGCACGCGCGCGGACGGCACCGTGATGGTGAAGTTGCCGGCCGCGTTGGTGCCCACGGAGATGTTCATCTCCGTGATGAAGACGTTCGCTCCCTCGAGCGGACGCCCCTGGTCGGAGGTGACCTTGCCCTGAATGGTTGCGTTCTGCGCCTGGGCCATCGCCGCTGTACCCACCAGCGAGACGAGGACCGCGGCAGCGCGTCGCAACCCTGCCAACGACGTACGTGTCATATGCGGGACTCCTGAATCCGGTCGCACGTGGAGATCCGCCGGCTGGTGAATCCGCGGCCGCACCCGGCGGCCGCGTCACCCCGGCAGCCGACCGCCCGGGGTGGAACGATGGTGATCATCCGGCGTACCAGCCACCGGAGGCAAACCCGCGCCTGCAGCGCAGACGGGACCAGCATGGTGATCATTCAGGCCGTCGCGGCGGCCCGGATCATGCACCACAACCTTCTGCCGGCCTTTCAGCCGACCTCTACAACCAGAATTCGGACCACGGCGAAGCGCTCCGGCCCCCCTGGCAGCGCCGCATTTGCGCGCCTCCGGGTCCCGGAATTGGTGAAGACTACGGGTGCGCCAGCATGCATACAAGGCACGTTGGCGACATCTCAGTGGCTCTGTAACGAGGCGGCCGATGTATCACGCCCGCCGGCGATTGCGCCGGCGCAGACCGCTAACCCGGGCCGGCCTTTCCCTCGAGCAGTTCGGCCAGCACGGCCGCGATCCGCCGCAGCGCCGCCGGCTTGCGCAGGATGACATCCGCGCTGGCGGACTCGACCGGAAAGTCGTCGTCCCCGGTCAGCATCACCACCAGCGGCGCCTCTGCCCCCCGCTCCTTGAGCCGCGAGAGCAACGTCCAGCCGCTCAGCCCCGGCATGTTGGCGTCCAGCACCACCAGCGCCGGCCGGACCGCATCGATCAGCTCGGCAGCCAGGACCCCGTCGCGGGCGAGGCTCACGTCGTAGCCCGCCGCCTCGAGGTAGGTGTGGAGGACATCCGCCATCTCCGCGTGGTCCTCGGCCACCACGATGCGCGGCCGGGTGGCCGGCACCCCCTCGGGTGTCGCCGCCGCCGTACCGGACGCGGGAAAAGGGTCGGCCATGGACACACGCGTGGGGCGGGAGGGATAGTCCGATCGGGGGACGGAAACGCGAACGACAGCGAGCGTAGCACCAACCGTGCCGAGTCCTGCAGCCGAGGCCGGAAAACCCTGCGTCCCGCCCGGCAGGTGCCGGACGGGACGCAGGCCCACCACCTCACGCCAAGGTCAGGGGACCGGCGTGACCTGCCCGCGAATCTCACCACCCGCGTTCTTCCGCGTGTGGATGTTCGCATACGCCGTCCCCGCGTTCATCCGCACCAGCAACGAATCCCAGGTGAACGGCGCCACCATCGTGGTGCCGGCACGGGTGATCCGGCCGACACGCAGGATCCCCTTGACGCTCGCCGCCGTCCCGCCACCGGTGCCGGCCGCACGCGAGGCCTCCGTCGGGAAGAACCACACCATGATCGGTCCGGTGGCCCCCGCCGCGCCGGCATGGATGTGCGCCATCGTGACCGAGTCGGTGGTGGCGGTCGTCTCGATCGTGTAGACGATGTTGACCGAGTCCTCCTGGATCAACTCCATCGTGCCCGCGGCACTGGTCGTCACCGCCGGCACTTCGCTCGCGCCCGTGAGCGTCGCGGTGAACTTCTTCTTCTGCGGCGCGAGGCTCGACAGGCTGGGGTAGGTCTCGCTGCAGGCAGCGAGCGTCACGGCCAGCAGGCCCAGCATCGCGACGATCCGCATGGGTCGGTGCATCGGTGGGGTCCTCATGGATTGCGATCCAGGCACTGGGTGAAATTCGGGTTGTTCGTCTCCTGGAACGGCACCGGGACGTTCACGTCCACGCCGTAGGCCCCGCCCTTGAAGTACGTCCCCGAGGGGAAGACGGTCTCGGCGTTGCGGCCCAGGTGCTTGATCAGCCGGCGCATGTCACCGAGGCGATGCCCGGTGAGGAACAGCCAGTAGGCGCGCTCCTGGAACACCTGGCTCACCTGGTCGGCCAGCGCGGCCGGAGCCACCAGGGCCGGCAGGGGTGCCACCGCTGGCGGTGCGAGCAGCGCCGACGACGGGCCGGGGGGTGCCACGATCAATGACGGCAGGGCCGTCCGCAGCGCATTCAGGATGCTCACGTACTCCGCACCGCTGCGGGCCGCGTTCTCGGCCTCGATCAGCCGGGCCTCGGTGCCGTCCGCGAAGATGACCGGAGCCGACCGCGCCGCGTACTTGGTCTGCGGGAAGTACAGCGTGCTGTTGTCCGCACCCACCGCGAACGAGAGCGCGATGCCGCGGCCACGCGGCGCGTAGACGCGCACATCGGTGCTGTCCAGGCGGTAGCGCAGGCCGTTGCCCCCTTCCAGCGCCGAGACCGTGTGGCGGTTGAACGCCAGGGTCGCGAGGAAGATGCCGTTGTTCTGGCGGCCCGTGTTCTCACTGTGGAACAGTCGGTACTGGAAGGTGGTCGGCACCGCCGCCACCGCCGCCGCGGCATCGGCCGGCCGGTTCAGGTTGAGCAGCGCCCGCCCGCGACCGACCCGGATCAGGTTCACCACCGACGCATTCCCCGCCACGGACACATCGAGCCCCACCAGCGCGGAGTCGAGCTTGGCCAGCGCGGTCGTGAACAGCTGCACGCCGGTCTGCGGGGTGCCGAGCGTGAAGGTGCCGGCATTCACGTCGAAGTCGGACACCGGCACGCCGTTGCAGTACATCTCGGCGAGCATGATGTACGTGTACGCCGCGATCGCCTGCGTCTCGGACCGGCCGAGCTGCGTCGGGGCGAGCTTGTAGTACGCCGCCGCCGTGCGGTCGGCGGTGGCCCGCGCGCGCTGGAGGCTGTTGTAGATCGTGCTCAGCGTGGCATTGATCGGGTTGATGTTGCGCTGGTCCATCTCGCCGCGGGTCGGAAAGGTCTCCGCCCAGGTCAGCTCGTCGCCGAGCAGCGCGCTTTCGACGATCACGCCGCTCTCGCCGCCGGCTCCCATCGCGACCTGCAGGTCGGACAGGGTGCTGGCGCGCAGCGTCGGCAGCACGGTGACGTCGTTCAGCGAGCTCGGGTTGGCGACGTCGGGATCCTTCACGGCCAGCGTCTTGTCGATGTCACACGCGGACAACGACAGCGCGAGGCCGGCACACAGGACACCGAGGGATCGCCGCGAAGTCTCGAAAGAGAGTGTCATGGCAATGTCAGAAGTTGAAGTTCACGCGGAGCGTGTACGAGCGCGAAGGCGGGTTCGTGAGGAAGTCGACCGTGCCGAAGTTGCTGCCCGGGTTGGTCAGCACCTCGGGATCGAACCCGGTGTAGTCGGTCCACAGGCCGAGGTTGCGGCCGGCGATCGTCAGGCTCAGCCCCCCCGACTTGAGGATGCGCGCGGCCGCAGCCGGCACCACCCACGTCATCGAGACTTCGGAGAGGCGCACGAAGCTGGCGTCCTCGATGTAGCCATCGCTGGTGCCCATCGCGCGCGCGGCCGACTTCACCTGGTCGCTCAGCGGCGCATTGATGTCCCAGAAGTCCTGGCCGTTGGCAAAGCCGCCGTTGTTGCGGAACTCACGCGTGTTGTTGTAGAGGCGTGACCCGCCGCGGTAGTCGACCAGCACGTTGAACTGGAGGTTCTTCGCCACCCGGATGTCCGACTGGAATGACAGCTGGCGCGTCGGCAGCGGGCTGCCGAGGTACTCGAGCGAGTCGGAGAGCACGATCTCGCACTTCGGCCCGCCCACCAGGATCGGGTTGGCCAGCCCACCGTACGCCGGGCAGTTCACGCGGCTGATGATGCCGTCGGCGTTCAGGTCGCCGTAGCTCACGATCTTGCGCTGGAAGTAGCCGCCCGCCGGGTAGCCGGCGCGGAACTGCTGCGTGCCCTGGATGATCGGCGCGATCGGCTGGCCGTCCACGCTGCCCAGCGAGCCGATCTTGTTGTTGAACACCGTCGCCGTGAAGCGCTGCGAGTAGGTGAACGCCCGGGTGTCGATGAGCTTGACGTTGATCGTGCCCTCGAGCCCCTTCGTCGTCATCTTCGACAGGTTCACGAGCTGGTTGGCCGCCACGCCGAGGGACGGGGCGAGCACGCGGCCCACGAGCAGGTCGCGGGTGTCCTTCTTGAACGCGGTGAACTCACCGTCCACGCGGTTGCCGAAGAGGTTGAAGTCGAAGCCACCCTCCATCTCGCGCGTGATCTCCGGCTTCAGCAGTGCGTTGCCCACCGGACCGCCGATCGTGACGGCTGGGATGCTCGCGTCCGACGAGGCCGCATTCACCGAGACGGCGCTGAAGAACGTCTCCGACTGGCGGAAGCTCGGGCGGTTGCCGGCCTCACCGATCGACCCGCGCACGCGGAGCTGATCGACGAACCCGGCCTTCGGGAACCACTTCTCCTCCGAGACCACGTACGACCCGCTGAACGACGGGTAGTAGACGAAGTCGCGCGAGCCCACGCCGAACACGCTGGAGTTGTCCATGCGCACAGCCGCGGTCAGGAACAGGCGGTCGTTGAACGCGAGGTCCTGCTGCAGCACACCGGCCGTCGTCACGATTTGCGAGTTGGTCTCGTTCACCGCGAAGCGGGCGTTGGTGCCCGACAGCGACGACGTGCCCGGCAGCAGCACCGCGCCGAAGGCACTGGTGAAGCGGTTCGCCTCGTTGGTGTACTGGCCGCCCACCAGCGTCGAGAGCCGGATGGTGCTGGTCAGGTCATAGGTCGCCTTGGTGTTCGCTGTCACCGTGTACGTCGGGCGGTAGGCCCGTGCCTGGAAGCGGCTGCCCTCGATGCTGGCGGCACTCTGGAACACGCGGTTGGGCGGGATCAGCTGCTGGTCGTACTGGTACACGAAGTCGCCACCGGTCCGCAGCGTGCTCTCCAGCCAGCGCAGCGGCGTGTAACGGAAGGTCACGCCCGTCTGCAGGCGGTCCACGTCCTGCTGCTGCGTCTGCGCGAAGTACTGCGTGACCGGGATGTTGGCGCTGACGTACCCGCGGGAGAGCGAGTCGTTCGCGTTGCGGCATTCCAGGATCGTCGTGCGCGTCGCCGTGTTGCAGTCGAACGCGCCACCCAGCAGGCCCGCACTCAGCGTGCCGGCGAACGCGTTGTCGTTGATCGGCAGGTTCAGCACGCTCTTCAGGTAGCTGATCGTGACGTCGGCCCGCAGCGCCGAGGTCAGGTTCGCACCGACGTTCGCGCGCAAGTTCGTGCGGCGGGTACCGCTTGGCCCCACGATGCCGCTCTGGCGCCAGAGCTCACCGCCCAGGTAGTACTGGACCTGCTCGCTGCCGCCGTTCACGTTCACGCCGAGCCGGTTGCCGCCGCCCACCCGGAACGGTGAGGCGTTGGCGAAGGGCGAGTTCGAGTACAGCGTGTCGCGGCTGACGCAGGTGCGCAGCGTCTGGGCCTCGAGTCCGCAGTTCACGCGCAGCCCCGTCGGCCCCCTGCCGATCTGCCGGTAGTTGGTGGAGGTCAGGGGGTCCGACTCCGGCACCAGCGACCGCTCCGACCCGGCCTCGGTGTAGATCCCCCAGCGTGCCTTGCCCGACTTGCCACGCTTGGTGGTGATCTGGATCACGCCGTTGGCCGCGCCGGTGCCGTACAGCGCGGTGGCCGCGGCTCCCTTCAGCACCTGGATGTCCTCGATGTCCTGCGGGTTGATGTCATCGAGGCGCGACGTGGTCGCACCACCGACACCGACCGAGAAGTTCGACGAGTTGTTGTTCGACACCAGCCCGTCGATCACGAGGAGCGGGTCGTTCGACAGGTTGATCGAGGTCGGGCCGCGCAGGCGGATGCGGTTGCTGACCCCGATCGTGCCGCCGCCCGACTGCACCGAGACGCCCGGCGTGCGCGCCGAGAGCACCTGGGACAGGTTCGTCACCGCGGCCACGTTGAACGTGGTGCTGTCGATGCGGCTGACCGACGCCCCGACCTCGCGTGCCCGGGACGTGCCACCGGTGGCCCCGGACACCGTCACCTTGTCGAGCACGTTCTCGGCCACGCTGAGCGCGAAGTTCGCGGTCGCCTCGCCGTTGCCGCTCACCGTCGCGACGGCGTTCATGGCCGCGTAGCCGATGCGGGAGGCCCGCACGGTGTAGGTGCCGTTCGGCACGCCGCCGATCCGGTACGCACCATTCGACCGCGTCACCGCACCACGCTGGGTGCCGACGATCTGCACCCGCACGTCGCTGACGGGCTGTCCGCTGATGCGATCGGTCACGCGACCGGTGACCGCGCCGCCTGCAGGCTGTTGGGCGGCGAGTGGCACTCCGAGTGCCAGCAACGCCGCGACGAAGGCATACCGTCCAAATCGCATGGAACCCCCACGGGTGAGATCGCGGCGGACGCGGATGAACTGCCGGGCCGCCACGCGTGCACTGCGGCTCGACGTGACCGCAACCCGACACATTACACGCCGGACCGCTCGTTACAAGCAACCGTGGCAAACACTCCATCGGTGTCGGGGGCTCCCGGGGCTGCGCGACTAACACCCTTTCCCGCGTGATGCCGGTCAGCCGGCACGACGCGGCCGCGCTGCGGAATAACGCACGAAGGCGCGCCGTCTCCGGCGCGCCTTCGCGAACTGTTCGGACCTGCGGTCCTACGTCATCACAACGGTGTGGCTGACTCCGTTACCACCCGCACCACGTTGTCCACCACCTGCATGAACCCGCCGTCCACCTGGAAACGCTGCGCCGCGCCATCCAGCCGCAGCACGCCCTTGCCCAGCACCGTCATCAGCGGAGCGTGACCAGGCAGCACGCCCAGCTCACCATCCCAGCCCGGCGCCACCACCGCACTCGCCTGCCCCTCGAACAGGATCCGCTCCGGGGAGATGACCGAGACCGTCAGCATCAGGCCTTCGCCATCGCGTCGGCCTTCGCCATCAGGTCTTCCACGCCGCCGCACATGAAGAACGCCTGCTCCGGCAGGTGGTCGAACTCACCCGCGCAGAGACGGTCGAAGCTGCTGATCGTCTCCTCGAGCTTCACGAACTTGCCGCTGATGCCCGTGAACTGCTCGGCCACGTGGAACGGCTGCGACATGAAGCGCTGGATGCGGCGCGCACGCCCCACGATCTTCTTGTCGTCCTCGGACAGCTCGTCCATGCCGAGGATCGCGATGATGTCCTGCAGCTCCTTGTAGCGCTGCAGGATTCGCTGCGTCTCGATCGCCACGCGGTAGTGCCGCTCGCCGATGTACTGCTTGTCCAAGATGCGGCTGCTGGAGGCCAGCGGGTCCACGGCCGGGTAGATCCCGAGTTCCGAGATCGGGCGCGAGAGCACGACCGTGGCGTCGAGGTGCGCGAAGGCCGTCGCCGGCGCCGGGTCCGTGATGTCGTCGGCCGGCACGTAGATGGCCTGCACCGACGTGATCGAGCCGTTGCGCGTGGACGTGATGCGCTCCTGCAGGTCGCCCATCTCCGACGCCAGCGTCGGCTGGTAACCCACCGCGCTCGGCATGCGGCCGAGCAGGGCGGACACCTCGGAGCCGGCCTGCGTGAAGCGGAAGATGTTGTCCACGAACACCAGCACGTCGGCGTTCTCGGTGTCGCGGAAATACTCGGCCACCGTGAGGCCCGACAGCGCCACGCGCAGGCGCGCGCCCGGCGGCTCGTTCATCTGCCCGTAGACCAGCGCCACCTTGTCCAGGATGTTCGCCTCCTGGAACTCGAGGTACAGGTCGTTGCCCTCGCGCGTGCGCTCCCCCACGCCACAGAACACCGACTTGCCGCCGTGGGCCTTGGCGACGTTGTTGATCAGCTCCTGGATGACGACCGTCTTGCCCACGCCGGCGCCGCCGAAGAGGCCGATCTTGCCACCCTTCACGAACGGGGCGATCAGGTCGATGACCTTGATGCCCGTCTCGAAGATCTCGGTCTTCGGCTCGAGGTTCACGAAGTCGGGGCGCTTGCGGTGGATCGGCCAGCGCGGCGAGTCCGCCGGGATCTCGGCGCCGTTGTCGACCGGGTCACCGAGCACGTTCAGGATGCGCCCGAGCGCGGCCGCGCCCACCGGCACCATGATCGGGTTGCCCGTGTCGAGCACGTCCATGCCGCGCACCACCGAGTCGGTGCTGCTCATGGCCACCGTGCGCACCAGGTTGCGCCCGATGTGCTGCTGCACCTCGAGCGTCACCTTGATGTGCGTGCCGTCGGGGAGCACCTCGTCGATGCGGAGCGCGTTGTACAGCTCGGGGAGGTGATCCGCCTCGAACTCGACGTCGAGCACTGGGCCGATGACCTGCACCACCTTGCCGGTCACCGCCGCGGGAGTTGCTGTTGCTGCCATATGGAGTTCCGTCTCGGGGTTGTGTAATCGGTGATCGTGGTGCTGCCCTAGCGTGCCGACCTACGGATTTCCGCGCACAATGACGTCGACGAATTTTCGGTCAGGCCAAGGCGCGAACCGGAGCGATACCCATTGGTATCGCGAGGATTCGCAACGCCGGCATGGCCGAAAAGGCGTGACGTCATGCGTGGAAATCCGTTGGGCGTCACGCTTAGCCTTGCAGTGCTGCGGCGCCGCCCACGATCTCGGCGATTTCCTGCGTGATCTGCGCCTGGCGCGCCCGGTTGTACGTGCGGCGCAGGGTGCTGAGCATGTCGGTGGCGTTGTCGGTCGCGTTCTTCATCGCCGTCCGGCGCGCGCCCTGCTCCGCGGCCACCGTCTCCACCAGCGCGCGGTACACGGAGTTGCTGACGTAGGCCGGCAGCAGCTCGGTCAGGATCGCCTCGGCCGACGGCGACAGCAGGTAGTCGCGCTTCAGCGACCCGCCCGAAGGCGGCTTCACCGGCAGCACCTGCGTCGTCTGCGGCGGCGTGGAGATGGCCGAGTTGAACTGCGAGCTGGTCACGAACACTGCGTCCAGGTCACCGCTGATGAAGCGCGCCATCAGCGTGTCCACCAGCGACGACGCATCGGCCGCCGTCGGCCGGTCGCTGATGTCGGTGCGCTGCTCCGCCATCGCCCGGTTCACGTACTTGAAGTAGCCGATGCCCTTCTTGCCGACCACGTGCAGCTCGACCTCGATGCCGCGCTGCTCCAGCGCGGCCAGCTGGGCCCGCGCCTCCTTCACCAGGTTGGCGTTGAAGCCGCCGCACAGGCCGCGGTTCGACGTCAGGATGATGTGGGCGACGCGGCGCATCTGCACCGGCTGGCGCAGCAGCGGGAACTGCTCGGCCAGCTCGTCCGAGTAGAGGTCCCCGATCACCTCCGCCAGCGCCGACGCGTACGGACGGGCGGCCGCGACACGGTCCACGGCCCGCTTCATCTTCGACGTCGCCACCATCTCCATGGTGCGCGTGATCTTCTTCGTGTTCTCGACGGACTTGATCCGTCCCTTGAGCTCGCGACCCTTGGCCATGGTGCGTCAGGCGTCCGTGTGGCGCGGAATCAGCGGGCGGCGGCGGGCGCCGCCACCTTCTTGTACAGCGCGATCGCCTCGCGCAGCGCAGCCTCGTTCGGCTTCGTCAGCGCCTTCTCGGTCGCGATCGACTCGCCGATCGCCGGGTGACTGGCCGCCATGTAGGCATGGAAGCCGGTCTCCCACTCGCGCACGTGTGCCGGGTTCACGTCGTCCATCAGGCCGTTCGTCACGGCGTAGATGATCATCACCTGCTCCTCGACCAGCATCGGCGCGTACTGCGGCTGCTTCAGCACCTCCACCGTCAGCTTGCCGCGGTCGAGCTGGCGCTTGGTGGCGGCGTCGAGGTCGGAGGCAAAGCTCGAGAAGGCCTCCAGCTCACGGTACTGTGCCAGGTCGAGGCGCAGGCGGCCGGCGACACCCTTCATCGCCTTCGTCTGGGCCGAGCCACCCACGCGCGACACCGAGATGCCGACGTTCACGGCCGGCCGCACGCCGGAGTAGAACAGGTCGCCCTCGAGGAAGATCTGCCCGTCGGTGATCGAGATCACGTTGGTCGGGATGTACGCCGACACGTCGCCGGCCTGCGTCTCGATGATCGGCAGCGCGGTGAGCGAGCCACCCGCCTTGAAGATCGTCTTGCCGTCGACAACGTCGGCATCCTCGCGCAGCTTGGCCGCGCGTTCGAGAAGCCGCGAATGGAGGTAGAAGACGTCGCCGGGGAACGCCTCGCGACCCGGCGGGCGGCGGAGCACCAGCGAGAGCTGGCGGTACGCTGCAGCCTGCTTCGACAGGTCGTCGTACACGCAGAGCGCGTGGCGGCCCGTGTCGCGGAAGTACTCACCAATCGTGCACGCCGAATACGGACTGATGTAGAGCAGCGGCGCCGGATCGGACGCGCCGGCTGCGACCACGATGGTGTATTCCATCGCGCCGGCATCCTCGAGCGTCTTGACCACCTGAGCGACAGTGGACTGCTTCTGGCCAATGGCGTTGTAGATGCAGATGACGCCAAGCCCCTTCTGATTGATGATGGCGTCGACAGCAACGGCGGTCTTGCCGGTCTGACGGTCGCCGATGATGAGCTCGCGCTGTCCGCGGCCGATGGGCACCATCCCGTCGATGGCTTTCAGCCCGGTCTGCATCGGTTCCTTGACCGGCGACCGGTCCACGACGCAGGAGCCAGACGCTCGATGGGCATGAAGCTCTTGGTCGCAATCGGTCCCTTGCCGTCAATGGGCTGGCCCAGCGCATTGACGACACGACCGACGAGCTCGTCACCAACCGGCACGGAGATGATTCGACCGGTGCGCTTGACGGTGTCGCCTTCCTTGATATCCGTCGAGTGGCCGAGCAGAACGGCGCCGACGCTCTCTTCTTCGAGGTTCAGGGCGATCCCGAACAACCCGTGCGGGAACTCGAGCATCTCGCC